>JAEWXO010000065.1 GCA_023458875.1 Bacillota bacterium
TAGGGAACGCATTTATGCGTTCCGTTATGCTACGTGGTTTGTCGATTAAAAGCTATTTTATACTGTGAGAACCCTTGAATTTTCAAGATGTGAAATTATTTTTGATGTGCGAAGTTTGAGTAAATAATCTGTACAGATAAATTTTATTGACATTTTTTTACTATAAAATATGTTAAAATAATAATATATTTTATTGTTCAGGCAGAATTTTTTACCCACTTTTAAAACAGTGGGTTCTGTTTTGTAGTCAGTTCAATCTGAAAATCTATAAGACTGCATGCAATTTAAACCAATTCTGCTCTGTAAAATGAGGTAAAACCCTCAGGAAGGAATGTCAAAATATGCTTGCTGAATCTGCTGTAAAAAAAGTTAAAAAAATTTCACCGGTTCTTCAGTTCCTCTTTTATATGGTTATTTCTTTTATAATTGCAGGTACTGATTTTGCTTCGTTGAGTTCGCCGCTTAATATTGCGGTTTCAAGTGTTGTGTCACCTGTTGCTTCAATTGCTGTTTTAGCAGGCAGTATTGTTTCGTATCTGGTTTCGTCTCAGTTATATCAGTCACTGACTGTTGTTTCAGCACTTATTGCTGTTGTGGTTTTTAAATGTTTTTCATCCATAAACAAACCGCTTCAGAATGCATCACTGTCAGCTGTGAGCTTCCTTGCATCATCCGTAATTGAATTTTTTATTAACGGATTTTCAGCGGGTCTTCTTTTTACATATCTTTATGCAGGTATTTTTACAGGAGGAGTATCATATTTTCTTACTGTACTAATCAATTCTGAAAAGGGAATATTATCTGAATTGTATGATAATAAATTTACGGCTGTTTCGGTGTGCTTCCTTGCTGTTACAACAGGCTCTTCCTTCAGCAACGGTGCTGTAAATGCAGGAATAATTATCAGTACTGCCGTAACTCTTGTATGTGCCCGTTGTTTCAGGTATCCTGGCGGAGCTGCTGCCGGAGCTGCTTCATCATTTGCACTCATTCTTTATTCTGCAGGGGCAGATACATCATCTGTGTTTTTTGCTTTTTCCGGTATGATTGCGGGGGCTTTCGGAAAGTACAAACGTTCTGTAGGTGCGTCTGTATTTCTGATTGTAAATATTGCCTGCGGTATAATCACCGATATTACACAGAATGAAATAAAAATGTATATAGATTTAATTCTTGGCGCAATAATTTTCTGTTTTATTCCGGTTGAGCGAATTCAGGTAAAAAAGCGCGGTACAGATTGTGGTTCTGATATAATAAAATCACTTTCCTTCAGAATGAAGCTCATTGCCCTTTCACTGGATGAAGCCGGAAGCAAGCTACAGAATCAGGATAAAATATTATCAGGAAAAATTGCTGAAAACAATAAAATAAAAAATGTCTACAATGCTGTGTGCGGGCAATGCTCAAACAAAAATTATTGCTGGGTAAGCAGAAGGGATGTGATTTATGATGCCTTTATAAAAGCCGGAAAAAAAAGAGATATTTCTGTTTCAAATCTTCCGGGTGAGCTTGATTATTGTTTTAAAAGAAATAATATTGCAGATGAATTCAGAAACAATATAAATAATCAGATTGTTGATATCACAGCGAACGGCTATCTGAAAAAAGCATCAGAGATATTATCAGAGCAGCTTCATGTGTCAGCTGATATAATAAAATCCTTATCATCAGATATACCACTAAAATTTACGCCTGATGAAAGACTTACAGAGCGTATGCGGAAATGTCTGAATGAAAATGATATCGGATTTTCATCTGTGGTAGCGTACTATAATTCAGGAGGACGTCTGTTTGCTGAAATATACTGCAATAAAAATGCATGCATAAGCGGATACCAGATCTACAGAGTACTGACTGAGGAGTATGAAAAAACATTTGAATGCACAAAATATTATGACGGAGATGAAATGAGATTTTTTATAAGTGAACGTCCGCCGTATAACATTGAGTCATATATAATGCAGAAAAGTGCTTCTGAAGGAGAACCGAACGGTGATACATGTGACTGTTTCAAAGATGATTATGGAAATGTATATCTGATAATATCCGATGGAATGGGGACAGGCAAAAAAGCCGCAATGTATTCTGAAACAGTAACAGGCATTTTTAAAAACCTTATTCTGGCCGGTATAGATATAAGCAGCAGTATCCGTATAATAAATTCAATAATGCTTGCAGGCAATAAGGATGACGGATTTGCAACTGTGGATATAGCAAAATTTGATCTTGACAGCGGGAATATGACAATGTATAAAGCAGGAGCGGCACCGACAGTTTTCAGGCATAACAGTTCGGTATTCAGAATAAATGCAGAATCTTATCCTATAGGTATCATGAATGATACAAATCTTTATTCCAGACGTTTTCCACTAAAGGTAAATGATACAATAGTAATGTTATCAGATGGCGTACCGGAAGATGTATATAAACTTATCAAAGAAGAAATACTTAAAAACAGTGCAGATGTAAGTGATATTTCAAGTAAAATATGTAAGGCTGCAGCTGAAAATACAAAAGATGATATCAGTGTAGTTTCAGCAAAATTGATAAGACAATAATTTGCGAAAAGCATAGTAATCATGTTCTAAAACTGTCAATATAAACAATGTAAAATAAACTTAATATGACAAATTGCACGATTAATAATTTTGATACTATAATATTTATACAAAAGTATAGAAAATTGATCAAATGACTTGATTAATTTTCTATACTCTGATAAAATATATAATAGTTATGGGAGGGCAGTTTGATGAAAAACAACATAAATACTGATAATATTAATGATTTTCCTATATATCTTTTCCAACAGGGTAAAAATTTTGAAGCATATAAATTTTTTGGTGCACACCGTGTAAAGGAGTCAGACGGATATGTTCACTACCTCAGAGTATGGGCACCAAATGCAGTAGATATTTCTGTTGTTGGTTCATTTAACGGCTGGAACCGTGAGTCTGATAAGATGTATAAAATTTCAGATGAAATATGGGAAATAAAAATCCCACATTTTCATCAGTATGATGATTATAAATACAGCATAAAAACGTACTCCGGTAAGATAATATTAAAGTCGGATCCGTATTCAAATCACTATGAAACCAGACCGGGAACAGCATCTAAAATTTATGATTCAGAATATGAATGGCATGATCAGAAGTGGTCATCAAGAAAAAATGAAAATGTTCTTTATAAAGGGCCGGTAAATATTTATGAAGTACATCTTGGATCATGGAAAAGAAATGATGATCAGACTTTTTTCAATTATTCACGCTTTGCCGAGGAAATAATTCCATATTTAAAAAAAATGTCATATACGCATATAGAATTTATGCCGCTGACAGAACACCCGTTTGACGGTTCATGGGGATATCAGGTCACAGGATATTATGCTCCTACATCAAGATACGGTACACCTGATGATTTCAGAAAAATGATAGATCTGTTTCATCAGAACAATATCGGAGTAATTCTTGACTGGGTTCCTGCGCATTTTCCAAAAGACGAGAGCGGACTTTATATGTTTGACGGAACCTGTTGTTATGAATATGAGGATAATAATAAACGTGAGCACAAATCATGGGGTACACATGTATTTGATTACGGAAAAGGTGCAGTTCGTTCATTTCTGATATCAAACGCCTGTTACTGGATAAATGAATTTCATCTTGACGGCCTGAGGGTTGATGCGGTTGCTTCAATGCTCTATCTTGATTATGACAGACGAGACGGTGAGTGGACTCCGAATATTTATGGCGGAAAAGAAAATCTCGAAGCAGTGGAGTTTTTTAAACTTCTTAATGAGGCAGTGTTTAAAAGTAATCCGAATACACTTATGATTGCTGAAGAATCAACTGCATGGCCAATGGTAACAAAGCCTACGGATATCGGCGGCTTAGGTTATAATTACAAGTGGAATATGGGCTGGATGAATGACATGCTCCTGTATATGTCACTTGACCCTATATACAGATCTTTTAATCACGATAAAGTAACGTTTTCATTTTTTTACTGCTTTTCCGAAAAATATGTCCTGCCTATTTCACATGATGAGGTTGTACACGGAAAGTGCTCAATGATTGGGAAAATGAGTGGAAATGAAGAACAGAAATTCAGTTCCTACAAAGCTTTTCTCTGTTATATGATGGCTCATCCGGGCAAAAAGCTTCTTTTTATGGGGCAGGAATTTGCACAAAGAAAAGAATGGGACTATAAGGCAGAGCTTGACTGGGACCTGCTCGGTTCTGAAAATCATAAAAATATTCTTGAATTTAACAGAAAGCTTAATAAATTTTATCTTGATAATCGTCCTATGTGGGAAAATGATAACTCATGGGGAGGATTTAAGTGGATTGCAAATGATGACTATAAGCAGAGTGTTATTTCCTTCAGACGTATTGATGATGATGAAAATGAAATAATAGTTGTGTGCAACTTTGTTCCGGTGGAGCGTAATAATTATTGTATCGGTGTTCCTCAAAGCGGCACTTATAAGCTTATTTTTGACTCTGATGCTGTAGAATTCGGTGGAAGTGGTTCAGCAGATAAAATTTATATAACGAAGAACATTCAGATGCATGGATATGACCAGAGTATTTCACTTACTTTGCCTCCATTATCTGTTCTTTATCTGCAGCATTCAAAATCAAGACAAAAATCTTCTAAAACGGAAGTTATATAAATATTCATTGCAATAGGGGAGGAATACACTTATGAAAAAGGAATGTATAGCAATGCTGCTTGCAGGTGGGCAAGGAAGCAGATTGTATGCGTTGACGCAAAAAATGGCAAAACCGGCAGTGCCGTTCGGTGGGAAATACAGAATAATTGATTTTCCGCTTTCAAACTGTACAAACTCAGGTATAGATACAGTGGGGGTACTTACACAGTACCAGCCTCTTGAATTAAATGACTATATAGGGAACGGACAGCCGTGGGATTTAGACAGACTCAGAGGCGGTGTTCATATTCTTCCGCCATATCAGACTGCATCAGGCAGTTCATGGTATGAAGGAACCGCAAATGCAATTTATCAGAATATCAGGTTTATTGAGATGTATGATCCTGAATATATCATTGTTCTTGGCGGTGACCATATATATAAAATGGATTATTCAGAAATGATTGCATTTCATAAGGAAAAGGGTGCTGATGCAACTATTGCCGTACTGGATGTTCCTCTGGAAGAAGCTTCAAGATTCGGAATAATGACATGTGATGAAAGCAAAAGAATCGTAGATTTTACTGAAAAGCCTAAGCAGCCGAAATCGACACTTGCTTCGATGGGGATATATGTATTTACATGGAGCAAGCTTGAAAAATATCTTATTGAAAATGAACAGAACGGTGAATCAAAAGATTTTGGTAAAGATATAATTCCAGCAATGCTTGAAAACAATGAAAAGATGTATGCATATTCATTTAATGGATACTGGAAGGATGTTGGCACTTTATACAGTCTTTGGGAAGCAAATATGGACATATTATCAGATGATGTTCTTAATCTTTATGACCCAGAGTGGAAAATATATTCAAGGAATATGAGTCTCCCTCCTCAGTATATCAGTACTGATGCCCAGATACAGGAATCTTTAATTTGCGATGGATGTAATATTAACGGAAATGTAAATTCATCCATTATCTATTCCGGAGTAACAATAGAAAAAGGTGTTATAATAGATCATAGTGTAATAATGCCGGGAGCAGTAATAAAATCGGGTACAGTTGTAAAATACGCTATTATCGGTGAGGAAAGTATTATTGAATCTGATGTTGTTATAGGTGCTTCAAAAGAAGAAACCGAAAAATGGGATATAGCCGTAATAGGCCATGGTGAAAAGATCTCGTCCGGTGTAACAGTTGCACCTGGTCAGATGATACCAACGATATGATTTAAGGGGGATATATGAATTGATTTATAATAATGTATTAGGAATAATTTTTGCAAATATGCATGATGAATCGGTTTCAGAGCTTACCAAAGTAAGAACAATGGGTTCGATTCTTTTTGGCGGAAGATACAGGCTTATAGACTTTCCTTTATCTAATATGGCTAATTCAGGAATTCCTGAAGTTGGGGTAATTACAAAATCAAATTATCAATCACTTCTTGATCATATAGGTTCAGGAAGGGAATGGGACTTATCCACTAAAAATGGCGGTCTTCATCTGCTTCCTCCTTTCAGCCACAATAACAGCGGACTTTACAGAGGAAGAATCGAAGCACTTGAAGGTGTTCTCCCGTTTGTTCAGAATTCAGATGCAGACTACGTAGTAATGTCAGACTGTGACGTTGCAACTACTATTGATTTCAGATCAGTAATCAGAGAACATGTAAAAAACAATGCAGATATAACTGTTGTGTATGCAAAGCACAATTTTACCGATAATGGAATCGGTTCAAAAGCCTCGACAATACTTGAAGTAAATTCAGATAAAAGAGTAACCAGCGTAATGGTAAAGCCTGATATACTTGGCGAGGTAAACAGATCGCTTAATATGTTTGTAATCGACAGACGAATACTTGAAAAAGTAGTAAACAGATTTTCTGCAGAGGGATATGCGAGCTTTGATAAGCAGGTCCTTCAGCAAAACAAAGCAAATTATAAAATATACGGATATGAACATAAATGCTACTATTTAAAAATAGAAGACATGATGACATACTATGATGCAAATATGGATCTTTTGAATATAGAAAATAAAAAGCAGCTATTCCATAACAATGCACCGATATATACAAAGGTAAAAGATTCAGGCCCGGCAAAATACAAAGAAGGTTCCCGTGTTAAAAATTCTCTTGTTGCCGATGGATGTATTATAGAAGGAACAGTTGAGAATTCAATCTTATTCAGAGGTGTTAAAGTTGCAAAGGGAGCAATAGTAAGAAACTGCATACTTATGCAGAATACACTTATTGATGAAAATGCTGAATTGCATGCTGTTATTACTGATAAAAGGGTAACCGTCGGAAAAAACAAGTTACTGACAGCTTCAAAGAAAAATGCATTGTTCATCAAGAAGAATCAGGAAATAGAAGACGAATAAAAGCCTCTTCTTAAAACAAATTTGTAAAGGGGTTGAATAAATATATGAATATCTTATATGCAACCAGTGAAGCATTGCCTTTTATAGCTTCAGGTGGGTTAGCCGATGTTGCGGGTTCATTACCTGCTGCTATAAATAAAAAAGGTCATGATTGTCGTGTTGTAATTCCGTTGTATAAAGGGATAAAGCCTCAGATGAGAATAAACTTCACATACCTTACAAACATTACTGTAGATGTTGCCTGGCGGAAGCAGTATTGCGGCGTTTTTACAACAATATATAACGGAGTAACATATTATCTTATAGATAATGAATATTATTTCGGCAGAGACGGCATGTATGGATTTTATGATGATTGTGAACGTTTTACCTTCTTTGCAAGAGCTGTTCTTGAAATGATGAGATATATTGATTTTAAGCCCGATATTATACATGCAAATGACTGGCACACATCGTTGATATCTGTATACTATCAGATTTTGTACAAATACCAGCAAGGCTTTGAAAATATAAAGACGGTATTTACAATACACAATATTCAGTATCAGGGTAAGTATGGTGTAGAAGTCGTAAATGAAATTATGGGTATACCGATGTACCATACAGATCTTCTCTTGTATGATGATTGCGTTAATATGATGAAGAGCGCTTTTGAAACAGCAGACAGGATAACAACAGTAAGTCCAAGCTATGCATGGGAGATTCTTGATCCGTGGTACGCATATGGACTTGACAGAATACTTATAAACAAGCAATTTAAATTATCAGGCTTCCTTAACGGAATAGATACAGAATGTTACAATCCTGAAACTGATCCTCTGATACCGGATAATTTCAGTACTTCAGATTTATCAGGAAAGAAGAAATGCAAGGACAAGCTTCTTGAGGAGCTCGGACTCCAGGAGGGTGACGAACCTGTAATAGGAATTGTAACACGTTTTGTTGCACATAAGGGACTTGATCTTATAAAATATATTTTTGAAGAACTTGTTGACAGAGGATTTAAGTTTGTAATTATCGGAAGCGGTGAAAAAATATATGAAGATTTTTTCAACGAAATGTCATTGAGATATTCTGATAAAGTAAGTGCAACAATAGGATTTGTTCCTGAGCTGGCAAGAAAAATATATGCAGGTTCAGATATGTTTTTAATGCCTTCACAAAATGAGCCATGTGGTCTGGCACAGATGATTTCTATGAGATACGGCACTATACCTATTGTTCGTGAAACAGGTGGATTAAGGGATTCAGTCAAAGATTGCGGCGGAAAAAACGGAAACGGATTTACATTTAAGACATATAATGCACATGACATGCTTAATACCTGTCTTAGAGCAAAGAGTTTATATAATGACAAAAAGAACTGGAAAAAGCTTGTTTTATCAGCAATGAAAGAGGATTTCAGTTGGAGCACTTCATCAGAAAAATATCTGATGCTCTATAAAGAGCTCATAGCACAATAATAATTCTGACTGCAGTGACATGATAAATGTAAACTGGGATACTCATTTATTATGGGTATCCCGTTTTGTATATTCTAAAAAACATAAATGGAATTATAAGTATAAAAAATAATGCACGGGTGGGTAATATTGATTACCTGTTGGGTGGTGGTGAAGTTGTATCAGTTTGCAGTTTATTCAAATGCAATATGTGTTTTGGTGTCAGTATTGTGTATTTTTCTTATGTTTCATCAGAAAACCAGTTCACAGCAGCAGACTACACTTTTTTCATTTGTTTTGATGGGAATAATCTCATTTGGATACTGGTTTTTAATCCAGTCAAAGGATTTGAATTCAGCTTGTCTGTCTCAGAAAATGATATATATAGGATCAAGTAATATATTTTACTGTATGCTACGTTTTTATGCAGCATACTGTAATATCTCAATAAAAAAGATAATACAGCGTATATTGGTTATCGCTAATATATGTGTTATGCTTTTGGCAGTTACATTTGATAAACATAAACTGTTTTATAAAAGTGTAAAATTATCTGTAAACATTGATGGTGCAACAAAGCTTGTTAAGGAATATGGACCAGCACATTCAGTATTTGCAGTGCTGATGGCAGGATATGTAACATCAATAATGATAATGTGTATTATTAACTTCAGACACAGCAAAACAAAAAGAAGCAAAAAAAATACGCTGATATTGTTTCTGGTTGTACTATCTCCGACTGTAATGTATATTTGTGACAGAGTATACAGACCGGATTTTTATCTGGTTCCGTACGGAATAATTATTTCCCAGATACTGACACTTGATCTTGTATATGAACTCGGAATATATGATTTTAATAATACTGCCCAGGAATATGCATATGACGCACTGGATGATGCAGTGCTTACAATTGATAATTTTTATCACTTCAAGGGATGTAACAATAAAGCAAAGGAGCTCTTTCCTTCGCTGAAAACCATAACTATTGATGACGGTATCGGCTCAATTGATAACATATTATTCGAAATAATTGTTAATCATAATATAAATGATTTCACATTAAATGACAGGATATATTATCCTGAAATAAAAAAAATAAAAAACCGTGACAAAATTATGGGATTTGTAATATGGTTTTACGATGTTACCGCCGAAAGAGAAAAGACAGAGCTTCTTAAAAATTATCAGAAGGACCTTGAGCATGAGGTAATGATTAAAACGGCTAAGCTTCAGGAAGTTCAGGAAAAAGTCATACTTGGCTTTGCAAATGTTATTGAAAGCCGTGATAATATAACAGGTGGACATATCAAGAGAACAAGTACGTATATAAATATTCTTATTGAAGGTCTGGTGAGTGAAAATATTTATACTGATATACTTACTCCTTCGTATATTGCACATATAAAGCTTGCCGCACCTCTTCATGATATAGGAAAAATAGCAGTTCCCGATATAATATTAAATAAAAAGGGCAGATTTAATCTCGAGGAGTTTAAAATTATGAAAAATCATACTACTCTTGGTGCCCGAATAATAGATGAAACTCTGTCAGGACTTGATGACCTTGAGTATTATCATCTTGCAAGAGAGCTTGCGTTATATCATCATGAAAGATGGGACGGGAGTGGTTATCCTGAGGGACTTAAAGGTTTAGATATTCCACTTTGTGCAAGAATTATGGCCGTGGTTGATGTATTTGATGCTTTGGTATCAGAAAGACCATATAAGCAGGCATACCCTGTTTCAACTGTATATAAAATAATCGAAAATGAAAGCGGTAAGCAGTTTGACCCCACTCTGGTAGAATGCTTTGTAAAAGTCAGAAGAAAAATAGAGGTTGTTGTATACGAGCTTTTAAAATAAAAATGTAGATACGTTTTTGCGTATCTGCATTTTTAATATATATAATATTTTATCAGGAGGGAAAAAATGAAGAGTTTTTTAAAATTAAAAAAAGCCTCTGCATATCTGGCAATTATTGTGATTATAACAGTTGTTTTTTGCGGGTGCGGAAAAAAAGGCATTTCACAATCTTCCATTAAGAAAATCGATGACTTACCTAATAAAATTATCGGTACTCAGATGGGCACGACAGGGGACATATATGCCAGTGACTATATAGAGCATGGTTCAAAGATAAAACAGTTCAACAAAGCTGCTGATGCAGTTATGGCCCTTAAACAAGGTAAGGTGGACTGTGTTATAATAGACAGTGAACCGGCAAAAAAATTCGTAGCTCTGAATCCTGAGCTTTCAATTTTACCTGAGGAATTTGTAGTTGAAGATTATTCGATATGTATTGCAAAAGGCAATGATGAGCTTCTTGAAAAAGTCGATGATGCTATTACTATGCTTAAAGAAGATGGAACGCTTGATAAAATACTATCAAACTATATAGGCGATGAGACAGGAAATACTCCATATACATCACCTGTTGATATTGTGCGTTCAAATGGTGTACTGACTATGGCCACAAATGCTGCTTTTGAACCATATGAGTATATAGAGAACGGTAAAATTGTAGGAATCGATGCAGATATGGCTCAGGCTGTTGCAGATATTCTGGGAATGAACCTTGTTATTCAGGATATGGAATTTGACTCAATTATTACAGCTGTTTCATCCGGTAAAGCCGACATGGGTGTTGCCGGTATGACTGTTACTGAGGACAGAATGAAAAATATAAATTTTACGCAGTCTTATACGACTTCTCGTCAGGTAGTAATCGTTAATGGCGGGGGCGGCGGTGACGGCTCATTTATTTCTGGTTTCAAAGAACAGTTTCATGAAAATTTTATAGTTGATTCCCGATGGAGATATATAGCTGATGGCGTTCTGACCACACTGCGTATTTCATTCTTTGCTGTCATTATAGGTGTGGTTGGGGGCTTTATTCTCGCTATCATAAGATTTTCATGTGATATGAATAAAAAGTTCAGGGTTTTAAACAATATATGCAGGCTCTATATAACTATTATCAGGGGTACGCCTGCTATGATACAGCTGCTTATTATTTACTATGTGGTTTTTTCAAGTTCAAATATTGATGCAGTTTTTGTTGCAACTATCGCATTCGGACTTAATTCCTCTGCCTACATCGCTGAAATAGTCAGATCAGGGCTTTCATCAATAGATGAGGGACAGTTTGAAGCAGGAAGAAGCCTTGGATTTAATTACGTCAGAACTATGATGTATTTTATTCTGCCGCAGGCTATAAAAAACATACTTCCTGCTCTAGGTAATGAATTTATTGTTCTTCTTAAAGAAACATCCATTTCAGGTTATATAGGTATACGTGATCTCACCAGAGGCGGCGATTTTATCAGAAGCCGTACTTATAATGCCTTTATGCCGTTAATTGCTGTAGCATTGATTTATCTGGTTCTCGTGGTTTTACTCAGCATGCTTGTTTCAAAATTTGAAAGGAGACTAAAAAATAATGCAAGATAACGTTATTATCCGTGTAGAAAATCTTAAAAAGTCATTTGAAAAGCTTGATGTTCTAAACGGTATTTCTCTTGATATTCATAAAGGAGAGGTAGTAGTGATTATAGGTCCGTCCGGATGCGGAAAATCAACATTTCTCAGGTCTCTTAATCTTCTTGAAGCTCCTACTGAAGGAAAAATATTTCTTGACGGTGTGGAAATTACGTCGAAGGAAACAGATATAAATAAACAACGTCAGAAAATGATGATGGTATTCCAGCACTTCAACCTTTTTCCGCATATGACTATTATAGATAATCTTACAATTGCGCCAATAAAGCTGAAGAAAATCCCGAAATCCGATGCAGAAGCAAAGGCTATGGAGCTGCTTAAGAGGGTAGGACTTGAGTCAAAAGCCTTAAACTATCCTGATCAGCTGTCAGGCGGCCAGAAACAACGTGTGGCTATATGCCGTGCACTGGCAATGAATCCTGAGATACTGTTTTTTGATGAGCCGACTTCTGCACTTGATCCTGAAATGGTAGGCGAAGTTCTTGATGTTATGAAAGAACTCGCAGCTACAGGAATTACCATGGTCTGTGTTACTCATGAAATGGGGTTTGCACGAGAAGTTGCAAGCAGGGTTATTTTCATTGATAACGGAACAGTAGCTGAAGACGGTACTCCGCAGGAGGTCTTCAATAATCCTAAAAACGAACGCCTTAAGGAATTTTTATCAAAGATATTATAACAACACAGAGCTTTTAAAATGAAAAAAATCAATCACCTGTTATCGTAAAAAGGTGATTGATTTTTTTATTATTAAACTATAATCTGCACTTGAAATCCTCAAACCCGAATGTTTTTATTGTTTCAACTTTTCCGTTTTCTCTGCAGACTGCAATTGACGGTAATTTCATTCCGTTAAATGTGTTGTTTTTGACCATAGAGTAAATAGCCATATCACATAATGCAAGCTTATCGCCGGGTTTCAGCGGTGTATCAAACGAATAATCACCGATTATATCACCGGCAAGGCATGTATTTCCGCCAAGTCTGAATGTATAAGGCTTCCTGTCAGGAAAATCACTGCCTATAATGTCAGGTCTGTACGGCATTTCGATAACATCAGGCATGTGGCATGCAGCAGATGCATCTGTAATTGCAATATTTATATCATTTTTAAGTGTTTCAAGAACGGTTGTAATAAGAAATCCACAGTTTAATGCAACCGCCTCTCCTGGTTCAAGGTAAACATCAATATTATATTTGTTTTTAAAATATATAATACATTCGCAAAGAGTATCAATATCATAATCTTTTCTTGTAATATGATGACCTCCGCCGAAATTTATCCATTTCATATTCTTAAGATATTTTCCAAACTTTTCATCAACAACTTTAACAGTGCGTCTGAGTGTATCGGAATTCTGCTCACACATTGTATGAAAATGTAATCCGGAAATACCGTCAAGTGAAGATTCGTCAAAATCTGATTCTTTTACACCAAGTCGTGAGCCGGAAAAGCATGGATTATAGATATCAGTCTCGATTTCTGAATATTCAGGATTTATTCTTATTCCGCAGCTTATTTTATTGCCGGAATCAATTACTCTGCTTTTAAATTTGTTCCATTGTGCAAATGAATTGAAAACAATATGGTCACAGTACGTCATAATTTCATCAAAGTCATCATCAATAAATGCAGGTGAAAAAATATGAGTCTCTTTGTCAAATGGTTTTCCCATTTCCTCATACCCGAGTTTTGCTTCAAACAATCCGCTTGCGGTGGTTCCCTTAAGATATTTTGCAATAAGCGGATACAGAGAGTATGCAGAGAAGGATTTTTGAGCAAGCAGGATTTTACATCCGGTTTTATTCTGAACGTTATCGAGTATTTTGAGATTTGAAATAAGCAGCTTTTCATCTATAACATAGCATGGTGTGGCTATATCATTAATATTAAAGTTGAGCATCAGCAGTAAAATCCTCTCTAAAGTATAATTATTCCACAGGAACAGGGTTAAAGTCCTCAATCCATGGAAGTCCCCATTTATTAAGCTCCTCCATAAACGGATCAGGGTCAAACTCTTCGATATTGTGAACACCCGGTTTGTTCCATGTGCCTGTGATAAGCATCATTGCACCGATCATTGCAGGTACACCTGTTGTATATGAAATAGCCTGTGAGCCTATTTCTTTATAGCACTCCTGGTGATCACATACATTGTAAACATAATATGATACAGGTTTTCCATCCTTGACGCCATGACATATACATCCGATATTTGTTTTTCCGACAGTTCTTGGACCAAGTGAAGCCGGATCAGGAAGAACAGCCTTTAAAAACTGAAGCGGAATAATTTTCTTTCCTTCAAAGTCTATAGGTTCGATTGAAGTCATACCTACATTTTCAAGGCATTTAAGGTGAGTAAGATAACTCTGCCCGAAAGTCATGAAAAATCTTATTCTTTTTATTCCTTTTATGTTAATTGCAAGGGATTCAAGCTCTTCATGGTGAAGAAGATACATATCTTTTTTACCTACCTGAGGAAAATCATACTCACGTTTGATTTCCATAGGCTTTGTTTCTATCCATTTGCCGTTCTCTATATAACTTCCGTTTGCCGAAACCTCACGTATATTTATTTCAGGATTGAAATTTGTTGCAAACGGATATCCATGATTTCCGCCGTTGCAGTCAAGAATATCAATATAGTGGATTTCATCAAAATAATGCTTCATTGCATATGCTGAAAATACACCGGTTACTCCCGGATCAAATCCGCTTCCGAGAAGTGCTGTTATCCCTGCTTTTTCAAATCTCTCACGGTATGCCCATTGCCATTTGTATTCAAATTTTGCAGTGTCAAGAGGCTCGTAATTGGCTGTATCCACATAATTTACTTTGCATTCAAGACATGCGTCCATTATAGTAAGATCCTGATAAGGAAGAGCGACATTTATTACAACATCCGGCTTTACCTCATTAATTAAAGAGACAAGTTCACTTACGTTATCAGCATCTACCTGTGCAGTAGTGATTTTGGTTTTCCCTCCCTCAAGCTTTTCTTTCAGGGCATCACATTTTGATTTGGTTCTGCTTGCTATGCATATCTCCTCAAAAACCTCGCTGTTCTGACAGCATTTGTGAACTACAACACCGGCAACTCCTCCGGCACCAATTATTAAAGCTTTACCCAATTCTATAGTCCTCCTTAAAAAAATTAATATATTAAAAGTAAAATTTCCCTGAGCAACTTGCATGCAAGCGCAGTTGAAGCACCGCTCTGATCATATACAGGGCAGAGCTCATTCATGTCAAGTCCTATAATTTCAAGATCAGATATTTTTTTGATAGCTGTAAGAAGTTCACGGAAAGAAACACCGTCGGCTTCCGGCGTACCTGTTCCGCAGAATATTGACGGATCAAGAACATCCAAATCAAGTGTAAAGTATACAGGCTTTCCTTTAAGCTGCCCTATAATTTCATCAAGAGTATCAAAATTAAATTTATTTGTGTACACATGGTCTCTTCCCCAGATAAATTCCTCTCTGTCTCCGCTGCGTATTCCGAACTGGAATATTTTACCATCACCTACAAGCTCATGACAGCGCCTTAGAACGCATGCATGAGAAAACTCCACGCCCAGATAATCGTTTCTTAAATCAGCATGTGCATCAAAATGAATAATATTTACATCAGGATATTTTTTTATTACTGAACGGATTGTACCAAGCGTAACAAGATGTTCGCCACCAAGCATAAACGGTATTTTACCGTCGTTAAGCACAGTGTCTGTAAAAGTCTCTATTTCCCTGAGAGCAAGTTCGCTGCTTCCGGGACACAGTTCAAGATCTCCGGCATCAAAAATTTTTGTATCAGTAAGGTCCTTGTCAGTATACGGACTGTAAGTCTCTATTCCGAAGCTTTCGTTTCTTATAGCAGAGCTTCCGAATCTCGTTCCAGGCCTGTATGAAGTGGTGCTGTCAAACGGAGCACCGAATATAACTATCTTACTTTCCTGATATTCTGCGTCACATGCGATAAATGTAGTAACGTTTTTATTCAATTATTTCATCCTTTCCTGTATGATTCACGCAGCTCATTGCGTACATTGTTAGGAATTGCAAAACATCCCGTATGAAGTGTGGTGTTATAATACTTTGTAACAAGGCCGAGGCTGTTCCACCATTCATCGTGAAGATTCAGGCGCGGGTCAAACTTCTTTGATGCAAATCCGAAAAGCCAGTGACCTGAAGGATATGTCGGGATATGCGCCTGATAAACAAGTGCAGTACTGAAAAATTCTTTTATACGGCTGTGGGCACGTTTCATTGAATTTGCATATGAATCATAAAATGTACTTTCATGCTGGTTTACAAGAATTCCGTCATCGGCAAGTGATCTGTAGCAGTTTCCGTAAAATTCTTTTGTAAATAAGCCTTCGCCAACGCCGAACGGATCTGTTGAGTCAACTATTATAAGGTCATACTTCTTGTCTTCAGTATTTCTTACAAACCGCACTCCGTCTTCATAATATATAGTCACACGTTCATCGTCAAGTGAACATGCAATGGAAGGGATATGCTCCTTGCAGAGTCTGACTACCATTTCATCTATTTCAACCATGTCTATTTTCTGTATGCTTTTATACCTTGTAAGCTCTCTTACAGTACCGCCGTCTCCGCCACCCACAACAAGTATGTTTTTTATTTCAGGATTTGTAGCCATAGGAATGTGAGTAATCATTTCATGGTAAATATATTCGTCTTTTTCGGTAACCATAAGGTATCCGTCAAGTGTAAGAATTTTTCCGAATTCTTCAGAATCAAATATATCTATTCTCTGAAATTCACTTTTGTAGCTTGCAAGTTGTCGGTCAACACGTATAGACAGCTTGACATCATCTGTATGATGTTCCGTATACCATAGATCCATTTATGGTCACTCCTTTAAATTTATTCTTCAACAATCTGAAGAGTTTCAACGTTCATATCCTGTGTACCTGATAAGAAACAGCCTTTTTCCTTTGCATATGATATATAATCAATAATCTCGTTTGTGATTCCTTCTCCCGGTGCAAGGATAGGTATTCCAGGAGGATAGCACATAACGAATTCACCGCATATTTTACCGGCACATTGCCTTAGTGCCATTCTTTTTTTGTTGCTGAAAAATGCTTTTTTAGGTGAAAGGACCACTTTAGGGTCAATATATTCGTGGTCAAACATTCCTGACCTGTCCTTTGAATATCTTCTTTTTATTTCCGCAAGTGCAGAAATAAGGCGTTCAATTTCAAGAGCACGGTCACCGGCTGAAATATATGCAAGAATATTTCCTATATCGCCGAACTCTATCTGTATTTCGTATTCATCACGAAGAATATCATATACCTCAATTCCTGCCAGACCTGTGTTCATGGTATTTACCGACAGCTTCGTCTTGTCAAAATCAAAAAATGCATTATTGTCATTAAGCTCCGGGCCAAACGCATAATAACCGCCTATTTTATTTATTTCACTTCTTGCGTATTCTGCATAATTTACAGCCTTTGCAAATATTTCTTTGCCATGAAGTACAAGATTTTTTCTTGCAATATCAAGCGAAGACATCAGAAGGTATGAAGCACTTGTTGTCTGAGTAAGATTTATGACCTGACGGACATAATCGGCATTTACAGTGCTGTTACAAAGGAGAATTGAACTCTGTGTCAGGGAACCACCTGATTTGTGCATGCTTACAGCAGCCATATCTGCACCGGCAGCCATGGCTGAAACAGGCATATTTTCTCCGAAATATAAATGAGTACCGTGAGCCTCGTCTACAAGCGCAAGCATATTGTGCTCATGAGCAAGCTTAACGATTGCCTTCAGATCCGAACATACTCCGTAATAAGTAGGATTGTTTATAAGTATTGCTTTTGCATCAGGGTTTTCTTTTATAGCTCTCTTAACATCAGATACAGCCATACCGAGGGGAATACCAAGTTCTTTATTGACCCCCGGATTTACATATATAGGTATCGAACCGTTTACTACAAGTGCATTTATAGCACTTCTGTGAACATTTCGCGGCATAATAAGCTTATCGTTTTCTTTGCATACAGACATTATCATTGCCTGAACTGAACCTGTTGTTCCGTTTACAATAAAAAATGATGAAGAAGCGCCGAACGCTTCTGCTGCAAGTGCCTGTGCATCTTTAATAACTGATACAGGATGGCATAGATTGTCCAGTGGCTTCATTGAATTTACATCGGCTTTCATGCAGTTTATGCCTAGAAAATCCGTAAGCTCTTCATTTCCTCGTCCGCCCTTATGTCCCGGAACGTCAAACGGTACAACTCTGTTAAGGCGAAAATTTTTCATAGCTTCATATAATGGAGCGTCATTCTGAGAAAATTTCAATTTAAATAAATCCTCCGTTTAGTTGTAATAATTATTATAGACTCAGTAAATATTCATACCACTGAAAATTTCTATCATTTCTTGTCGGAGATTGTTGGAAATATCCAGGCGTTGCTTTGGAGGAAGCTCATAAACGTCCGTGTTAAACAGGTAGTTCTGAAGCTGGAGCTCTTTTATAAGCATTTTTGTGTGAAAAATATTTGACTGATATACATTTACATCAATTGCATCATATTTTTGAAGAGTACTTTCTTTTATATAGTCCTGAATAGAAGTTATATCATGGTCGATAAAATATTTTTTTCCGTGTACGTCTCTTGTGAATCCTCTGACACGATAGTCGATTATAATAATGTCAGAGTCAAAGCTTTCAATAAGATAGTCAAGAGCGTTAAGAGGGGATATTTCACCGCATGTTGAAACATCAATGTCAACACGGAATGTCGATATTGCATTATCCGGATGAGATTCCGGAAACGTGTGTACAGTAAGATGACTCTTGTCAAGATGGGCATGAATACAGTCAGGGGCCATATTTCCCTGATTGCATGATTTATCTATATGATCAGGTGATACGTTTCCTTCGGCAATAAGAACGTTTACCGAAGCTCCCTGAGGTTCATAATCCTGCTTTGAAATGTTAAGGATTGTTGCACCGATTGTTTCTGTTACATTGCATAAAATTTTTGTAAGTCGTTCAGAATTGTACTGTTCATCAATGTACCTTATATAATCAGTCTGTTCACGTTCTGTTTTTGCATAGCAGACATCATATATATTAAAACTAAGCGTCTTTGTAAGGTTATTAAATCCGTACAAAGATATTTTATTATTCAATATCGCACACAACCTCTCATAAAATTGAAAAAATATTGTCCAGTTTTCATGAAGCTTAATTCAATTCATTCTATCACATTTAATGAAAAAAATCAATAACATAAAAAATTAATTTTTATGTTGTTTTTAAGGCTCTGAAAATAATAAAATTATTTTGACTGGTCAGCATGATTTTCTGTTATTCATGCGCCCTTTAAAACATAGATATCAGTTTATTATTCATATGATCTGTATATTTATATTTTCCAATATAAATAATTATGGATTATAAAAAAATACAATTAAGGATATCAAAATATCTTGTGTTTTGATAGTGAATGTGGTACAATAGCAGTATACAAAAATAAAAAAACAAAAACAAAACAACAAAACAATTTAAAGAAAGGAGAATTATACTATGGAAAAATATCACCTTATATTATGGGCAGTTATATTTGTTTTAACAGTTATTGCTGAGCTTTCAACTGTTCAGTTAGTATCTGTATGGTTTGCTGTTGGTGCCATTGCGGCGTTTATAGCAGCATTTTTTCTTCCGTTCTGGTGTCAGCTTGTAATATTTGTGATAGTTTCTGCACTGTTTCTGGTGTTGACACGTAGGTTCTTCAAAAAGTTTGCAGGTCCCTTGATTCCTACAAATATAGACAAGGAGGTTGGAAGCAAAGCAACTGTTATCGAAGCCATAGATCATGATAACAAAACCGGACGTGTACGACTGGGCGACGTTGACTGGAATGCACGTTCAGTTGACGGATCACCTGCAGAAATCGGTGAAACAGTAGTTGTTAAGGATATATCCGGAACATGTCTTATAATAGAAAGATATACTCCGACTGATGATTCGCGCATTCTTAATAAGTATAATAAAAATATTTCTTAGTAAATAAGCTTAAACAGCTTAAATAATTTAAATTGGAGAGTGGTAATATGGGAGCATACATTATTTTAGGTGTAATTATTTTTCTTCTTCTTGTTATTGTTTCAAACATTAAGATTGTACCTCAGGCACAGATTTATGTTATTGAGCGACTTGGCGCATACTATACTGCGTGGAGTACAGGTCCGCATATGCTTATTCCTTTTATAGACAAAATATCAAAAAAAGTTTCAATCAAGGAACAGGTGGTTGATTTCAAACCACAGGCTGTTATTACAAAGGATAACGTAACAATGCAGATAGATACAGTTGTATTTTTCCAGGTAACAGATGCAAAGCATTATACATATGGTGTTGAAAGACCTATATCTGCTATTGAAAATCTTACAGCTACAACATTAAGAAACATTATCGGTGAACTTGAGCTTGATTCAACACTTACATCAAGAGATGTTATAAACACTAAAATAACATCGATTCTCGATATGGCAACAGACAGATGGGGAATAAAAGTAAACAGAGTAGAGCTGAAAAATATTCTTCCGCCTAGAGAAATTCAGGACGCAATGGAAAGACAGATGAAGGCAGAGCGTGAAAGACGTGAAAAAATTCTTCAGGCAGAAGGTGAAAAGAAATCTGCTGTATTAGTTGCAGAGGGCGAAAAGGAATCACAGATTTTAAGAGCAGAGGCTGAAAAGGAATCACAGATATTAAGGGCACAGGCTGAAAAACAAGCAATGATTCTTCGCGCAGATGCTGTCCGTGAACAGAAGATTCTTGAAGCTACAGGTGAGGCCCAGGCTATTGAACTGATACAGAATGCATATGCAGAAAGCATAATAAAACTTAATAATGCAAGTCCTTCTGAAAGAGTTATTAAACTTAAGTCACTGGAGGCATTTCAGAAAGCTGCTGACGGCAAGGCAACAAAAATTATTATCCCGAGTGAGATACAGGGATTGGCGGGTCTTGCTGCTGGCTTTAAATCAATAACATTAGATGAAAACAAGTAAAATCCAAGTTTTTTCATGGGCTGTTTGTACGGGATTATTTCCGTACACAGCCTATTATTTTTAAAGTATAATTTTACATAAGGAGTATTTATCAAAAGGCGAGGATGAAATGAGAAAATTAATCAGATTTATTTTCAGCAGAAAAATGCTGATTATAATAATATTATTTGTTCAGGTTCTGGCACTTATATCTGCAATTCTGAGACTTAGTGGTCATTTTACATGGGTCTATGCAGCGTTTACAATACTTAGCGTAATCGTTGTATATGTAATACTCACAAAAAATACAAACCCTGCGTATAAGATTGCATGGATAGTTCCTACTCTCCTTCTCCCTATATTCGGGGGCATTGTATATCTCATATGCAGTACACAGACAAGTACTCAGAAATTTAAAAAAATAACAGTTAAGCGTGTAAATGATACAAGAAAATATTTCAAACAGAATAAAGGCGTTATTGATGAACTTTCACATGAAAATGTATATGTTTATCGCCTTGCTGAATATATGAAAAATAAATGTGGATTTCCGATATATAAAAACACTGCTGTCAGATATATAGAGTCAGGGGAGAAGATGTTTGAAATATTAAAGAATGAGCTCAGAAATGCGAGACATTTTATTTTTATGGAATATTTTATAATCAGTAACGGTCGCATATGGGGTGAAATACTTGAAATATTAAAACAAAAGGCAGCAGAAGGACTTGACGTACGCATTCTTTATGATGGAATGGGAAGTCAGCTTATTCTTCCTGATAATTACCATAAGCAGCTTGAAAAAGTAAATATAAAATGCCGCATATTTAACCCCTTCAAGCCGTTTCTCTCATCTTCCCAGAATAATCGTGATCACAGGAAAATTACAGTTATTGACGGGCATACCGCATTTAACGGCGGAATAAATCTTTCGGACGAATATGCAAATTATATTAACAGATTTGGACATTGGAAGGATACCGCACTTATGCTTCATGGCGAAGCAGTATGGAATTTTACAATAATGTTTCTCCAGATGTGGGATACAAAAATAGAATCCGTGGCAGATGATTATAACGTTTTCAGACCTGAGATTTATCATAGAAATGCATTCCGGACAGATGGATTTATAATGCCGTACGGAGATGTGCCGACAGACGGTGAAAATGTAGGCAAACTCGTATACATGGACATTATCAACAAGGCAAAAAATTATATATATATAACGACCCCTTATCTGATAATAGACAGTGAGATGATGACCGCACTGGGATTTGCTGCAAACAGTGGGATAGATATAAAAATAATAGTTCCCGGAATTCCGGACAAATGGTATGTTCACTGCATAGCACAATCATATTATAAGGATCTTATAAATATCGGTGTAAAAATCTACGAATATACCCCAGGCTTCATACATTCCAAAAGCTTTGTATCTGATGATAATACGGCTGTAGTAGGCACGATAAATCTTGATTACAGAAGCCTGTTTCTTCATTTTGAATGTGCAACGTTTATGTATGACAGCAAGTGTGTTTTTGATGTAAAGGAGGATTTTCTTTTAACACTTAAAAAATGCAGACGTGTTGATGAACAATATTTAAAAAAAATCTCCCCTTTAAAAAGACTTGTAAATGGCTTTCTGAAAATACTCGGGCCTCTTTTATAAGCATTTATATATAATATTTTTTTATTCATAAAAATAACCGTTACAATGAAAATTTAGTTTCATTGTAACGGTTATAAATTTATTTAAGAATTATTATTTTTTTGGTCCGAGTGTGATTGAATCCTTCATAATAAACTGCTTGAGTTTTGCGAGGTCTGCAAGGTTTACGTCTGAATCATATTCAACGTCTGCTGCAGCTGTTCCTGCTGGAGTAAGTGTCTGATCACCAAGGAGATAAAGGCTGAGGACTGTGAGGTCTGTTATTTCAACTGAACCGTTACTGTCAAGGTCACCGTATATTATCTGGCTTGTGCCGCCACCTGAAGTGGTTACAGCTTTAGATGTTGTAACAGATGTATTTACAGGTGTTGTAACAGTTGTCACTGAAGTTGTTGTAGCCTTAGTTGTTGTGGTTTCAGGTTTTGTTGTTACAGGTTTTGTAGGTTCTGTGACTTCCGGAACAGTTCCGTCAGGTTCTGTACCCCATATAAGTGTGTCGCCGTCATACATTGTAATTTTATCTGTTATAACCATTGTCTGTTTCTGGAGATCGCCTATTGAATAGTCATTTGATGAATCCCAAACAGGTGTATTATCCGGTACAGATACTCTGAACTGGATTTCGCCCTGATGCTCTGACTGTCCTGTAGGCATTATCTTTGTGCCGTCCAGATAGGAGATTTTAACGTAATATATATTTCCGGAATACTTTACCGGTTTTGAAATTGTACAGTTATTACCCCATTCGTCGTATCCGATCTTTACACTTACATCGTCTGCTGTAAGACCTGCATCAAATAATTCAGTAAAGTCCATATAGTAGTTATATGAAAGATTCTTTACTGTTCTTGCTGGCCATGCAGAGTGATTTGTAGCATTTACCTTGAGCTCTGAATAGCTTCCGCTTGACTGGTTAATGCATGCTTCAATATAGAATTCTTTCCACTTAGGAGCTTCAGGCTCTGGGAAATTAGGGTCAATTTTTCCGCCGTATTTTTTAATCATAGCACATAAAGCAGCGGTATATCCGGCGTTGTAGTCAATAGCAACCTCTGTATACTGATAATCACCGATATTATCTGAGTATTTACCAGCCATATCAGGACCGCCTACAAGAGCACCGTAAAGGGTATGAGCATGAGGCTTTGCGTCTTCGCCTGTTGTCTGTCCGATTCCGCCCCATTTATCGTTCCATGCACCGCTTGATGTTCTGTGATGCCATGCCTGAGGATACTTGTCTCCCATACCGATAACATAGCTTAATTTATTGGCGTTATCACCAAAGCAATAGTTCATCTGCTTGTCAGCAAAATCAGTATATTTTTTTACTGCAGCTGCATCATCAGCAAAAATTTCATCAACTGAAACATAAGCTAAGAATGCTGTTGTGGTTGCATGGCGGAGTGCACCCCAGTTAAAGAGCCACGCAAGACCGTCAGGAGTATATTTGATTTGTTTTCCGCCGTATCCTGTTGTCCAGTATTCAAGATGTTTCTTGAACTGGTCCTTCCACTTTTCATCTCCTGTATTCATAGCATAGAGAAGAGTAGCTGCCTGCTGTGTGTCATCCCAGCAATAACCCCATGTAAATTTCAGTTCATCAGATTGTTCTTCTTTACCGAGGTTTGGAATGTAATCACTTTCACAAAGATCAAGATATGATTTGTCTCCTGTTGCTTTATACAGCCAGTTTGCTGCAAAGAAGAGATCATCATAGAAGCTTGACGGTTTATAATATGCATGTTCTTTACCGTCATCGCCTATAGAGCGGTTTTTATCTGCACGCTTAAAGCATGCAACAGCATGTTCAAGATATTCCTTAGCTCTTGCAGGATCTGAGTCCTTAAAGGCGATATATCCTGTTGCAAGTGCTGCAGCCATCAAAGCTTCTATACAGCTGTCATTGCAGGTATAATAAGGACGTACAGTTTCACCTGTCATAAGCTCGAATTTTTCCATATAAACTTCGGCTGCGCCCCACCATACATGGTCAAAGGCCCCGTCGCCGATCATATAGACGATTTTATCGCCGAGATCACATCCGACAAGGTAGTCAAGTGCCCATGATAGGTTGTTTTTGTACTCTTCAAGTTCACCGCAGTTTTTAACCGCATCACCGTATTGAACAAGTCCCCATCCGAGAAGTGCGGCAGAGTAGGCATTTGTCAGAGTGAATTTAAGATGATCTCCGGCATCGAACCATCCGCCCGGTACATAATCGTTTGTCATGCAGTCTGCTCTCCATGATACGTTGTTCCATTCAGCAATAGGACCTGATTGCTGAACCTGATAAAAGAACATTGATTTTTGCAGTGCTTCCGCATAATTATAGTTTGTTGCTGCTGTTACAACCGGGGCATCTGCCACTGGTCCGGATGACTTGAATAATCCGATTCCTGAAACACTAAGACAGAGCGCTGTTGCTGCTGATAAGACTTGTCTGGATAATAACTTCAAATTAATTTCCCCTTTCAGATAATAAAATAATAAAAATAACTCATAGTATTCAGGTTAATTAAAATGATAAATATATAATAAATGATAAATATACATATAAAACATAACCTGAATAGACATAACATCCTTAATAATATTATATCAGCAATGTTACAAAATTTCAATATAATTTGATAAAAACTTTATATATTATTTAACTGTCTGTATATTGACTGCATTTTGATATCTGTGTCATTTATAGTCTCAGCGCATTGTCTGAGCTGCTCGGAAAGATCGTCAGATACACAGTTTGATGTTTTATAGTGGAGCTGGTGTTCAAGACTTGCCCAGAAGTCCATTGCAATGGTACGTATCTGAATCTCAACCGGAACTGTTTTTTTCCCTGTAGATAAATAAACAGGTACAGATACTATTAAATGCAGACTCCGATATCCGTTAGGTTTTGGATTTTTTATATAATCCTTTTGCTTTATAAGCTTTATATCATCATGAAGCGAAAGAAATTTTGCAACCGCATAAATATCCTCTATGTAATGGCAAACAACACGTACTCCCGCGATATCGTGAAGATGATCCAGAATGGATTCTGCAGTAATAGGAATATTTTTATCAGCAAGCTTTTGAGCGATGCTCTGGGGAGACTTAAGCCTGCTCTGAACCGTATGAATCGGATCTCTTTTAAATGTAGACTGAAATTCGTTATCTATTATTTCTAATTTTGTCTCAATCTGACGTATTGCAGAGTCATAAAGGTGGTTAAGCTGAATAAAACCATAAAACTGCTCGACAAATTTTTCTACATCAATATTGTAAGGGTTGTTTCCGTTTATAACAGAAAGATCAAATTCCATGATTAAAGTGTATCTCCTTTCAAATGAAGGCCTGCCTTATTGCCTGAGTTGAATTTTTTTATTTTGTTCTGTAATCAATTATATCATATATACAATATTAATTCAATTATAAATCGTTACTCAACTTCTAAACTATTGTATTGGCATATTCATATATAAACTGAAAATTATCCAAATCAGGATATAATGAAATCAATTTAACACGAGCATCTTTAGTTAGTGTTTTAATTCTTCATTTGATAAACGGACTGTGCGTTTTTTGGGTTTTGCCATAGTACACCCTTATTTCAATAAAATCGTATCTATGACAATTATATCATATATGCAGAATTAATTCAAGAGTGAATATGCCTGTACACTAGTTTATGATTCGGAAACAAATATTCAAACATAGCAATAAATTCATTGTAGTAATTTTTCATATTAACATTTATGGGTGTTTTCGTAGTATACTTGAAAACTTCTGTAAGATTATTCGGCGTGTTAATACGTATATTATCTGAGGTTTTAAGATTAGGAAACGAATCAAAAGTTTCATTTACTTTGTCAATGTTGACAGATAAATCTGATATTGAATTAGTTTGCATATCATTTGTTTTACTTATACTTTCATTTTTATTTGAACACCCTGAAAAACATATCATTAGTAAAATGGAAACTACACACATTGTTTTCAATTTCATGTTTTTGCTCCTTATTTAATAGAATGCGACAATAATAAGTGATAGCCACTTGTGAAAAATTTTTTATATTTATTAAAAGTTCGCATTTAATTAACCCTCAAGTGGTGAGTATGATATATAGTTACATTCTCCGCTTACTGCATTTACATATATACAATAATACAAATTATCATTTTGGTTATATGCAATAAATTTCCACGAGGGCTCAAGATATGCTGTTGAATAATCGCTGCTATAATCTCCTCTGTAAACAAACTCTATTGTTTGCAAATCAAATTTTACATTTTGTGTTAGTTTATCACTCATAATATCTACAGCGTTTTCTAATGAACAAATATCTTCAATAGCCCCTCCCACTTCCTGTATATCAGGAAAATTAAAGTCAACTATCGTATCAATATCATCTTTATTTATCATAAGTGCTTCACCTGATATTAGGTACTGAAGTGATGTATCTTCATAACTGAATGTTTCTTCTCTACTGTCAAATGGAATCGTATTCCATGCAGAACTAAAATTAAATACATAACCATATAAATTATCTTTTATGTTATAGACATCAATACTTGATACATTAATTGAGTAATCCTCAGTAATTGTATATGGTAAAGATGTTAAATACTCATTTTCAAAATAATTAACTGCTTCACCAATTGGAACATCACCGTCAAGTAATGCATATGACTTTTCATTGTTTTTTCCATCATTAAAATATCGTACTATTTTATTATCCATATCAGAAGGTATCCACGATGATATCTTTGTGGTATCCGTTTTAATCAATTCATATGCCTCACCTTTACTTATCCAATGCGGAAAATGGGTGGTTTTGTTCCACCATAAGTACTTACTATTTACGATATCTCTATATAAAAAAGAATCAGTTTCTATACTGCCATTTTGTATTTGCTCAATATAATCATTAACCTTTGGATACCATGCATATTTTCCATCATCTTCATTTTGATTATATATGATACTTTCAGAAGAAGATGAAAAAAGTGCATTTTCGGAATTATAATCACCACAAAAAAATTCACAGTACTTTTCAAAGTTCTGATACATTTCATCTCCCATAGGTTTAGGTTCACATTGAACTGTAACTTTTAAATTATTACAAGAATTGAATTGGGGAAGTTTTGCACTGCAATTTGAAAAATCTAAATTCACATAATCTTTTATTTTACACTTTTCATAATCTGATGAAAAATTAGTTGATACTTTTTCTGCTTTTTCATACTTTATCTCTGTGCCTGATTTATGATTGCTGCAAGCAGTTAAAATTATAGGTACAAGTATCAATGATATAATTTCTTTCTTCATATTCATTACCTCCAAATTATAATAAAGTGCGACATTGCCGCACTTTATTATTTAGCAAAACAACATATTTTGTTTTATAATCATGCACAGATGCAATATATATTATCTACTAACTGCACCGCTTACATTAAGTGTTGTTTGTAATGAAGTATACGCAACCATCTTATATGTAACATTACTAATTGTTCCACTGATTGTCCACGTTCTTGTACCAGTATTATTATAAACAATAGCTCCTGTTGACATAGCATGTGTTGTTGATGATAATGTCAAACTTCTGTTAGTTATATTTGTCATAGAATTAACAGAACCAGTATAAGTTTCTGCTGATGCTTTCAAAGTAGCATAGCCTGTCTTACTTTCACTACCAGGTGCTCCAGGTACATTAACGTGTCTTGCACTCCAACTCACAGTTTCTGAAGCAGCACTTGCGGATATCCCGCCAAACCCGACTGCCATAGTTGCAGCTGCCAATAAAGCAGCCATTGTTCTTTTAAAAGTTTTTTTCATTTGAATGTCCTTTCCGATTGATTAAATCAATCATAAAAATATTTATCTCACACATTTTTGCTAGCAATAAAATGTGTGAGATTTCTTAAATTGTTTTCTCTGTACTATACTTTGTAATTTCTTCGAAATTGGTTCCAGCATAGACTGTAAATACAGTTTTTAAACGATATGTACCATTGGACAAACTAGATTTCTTGTTTGTTGCAGAACCTATATAACCTGTATCTGTTTCGCTCCAACTACTAACACTGCTCCATGTACCTGATGAAGTCTTTTTCTGTAACACTTGCGAAATGACAATTTTTGTTGTTTCTCCTGAGTATCCTGTCGCTTTGCTTGTACAGGTCGCTGTTGCTTCAGAAATTGTTAATGTGGAACTAGAGGAATAGGTATACAATGCCATCGGAGCTATTTCTGAAGCTGAAACCACATTTCCTAAAACCATGATTGAAATAATGCCTGTTAAAATAATGGAAAATATCTTTTTAAACAATAAACCCACCCCCTTTCGTTATTATTAATGAGAAAAGTTTCAATTTTCCCATTCAATAATATATAACAAAATAGAGAGTGGATTACTGACATAAAATATAATTTTTTTAAATCATTCTACTTTTTGAACAGATTTCGCCATATCAATTAGCTCATTTTTGTTAATATTAGAGCCTAAAGAAATAATATAATCACCATTATCCCATATTAGCGTGTTGTATTTATGGTTATCACAAAAAAACATTGCTTCATGTCCATTAATTATAACAGTATCAATTTCAGCATTTTCTGTATTCCAAAGAGTGTCATAAGTCGATTTAGTATTCTGATAATACAAAATCATAATATCATCCTTCTTATATGATATCGTTCGGCTATATTCATCATATTCTTCATAATCAATTGTGAAACCACTTAAATCATAAGTGATTTCATAAATATCTTCAATTGTTTCAGGTGCATTATTATCATCTATTGACTTTACTATTGAAAATTTCTCAAATATGCTTACCCATAAATCAACAAATGCATTTCTAAGAGCATCAACACTCATAACTGTAATAGAAGATGCTATAATTATTCCGATTACAATACAAGCTGCACGTTTACCAATTGTATTGATTATTATATAATATGGTTTTTTGCGACGATTAATAAGCTTTTTCATTTTCTTTTCAAATTCAGGCGAAAATTCATGTTCATCGAACGGCGGTACAGACCGGTCATATTCGCTTGAAAGAGCTTCAAATATCGCTTGTTTAAATTTATCTCTATGCATATTCCATACCACTTTCCAATGATTCTTTCAATAATTTCTTGGCTCGCTCTGTTCGTTTCCATACTGCATCAACTGAGATATTCAGCATCTTTGAAATTTCTTTTGTTGAAAATTCTTCGAGATAATATAAAAATATGATGTCTTTATAAATTAGTGGCAACTCTGATATTTTTTTTACCAGTTCTTTATATTCAAAGTTCTCTAATAAATTTACATCAACAGATATTTGATTATCATCAAGTTCAGCACTATGTTCAGCTTTTCTTTTATTACTATTATAAAAATTTATAGAAGTGTTTCTAATAATAATAACAATATAAGGCTTGATTTCCTGACAAGGGATTTGTCTTACTTTTTCAAAATTATTTGCAATCTTTATAAATGCCTGATGAACAGCATCTTCAGAATCCTCTTTATTATGTATAATGCTATATGCTATTGCATACATTTCCTGACGGTATTTTATGTATAAAGTCTCAAACTGCTTTTTATCTTCATCATTATCTAGAATGGAAAGGTAAAAGCTAATCATTATATACTCAGCTCCTATTGTGTTTTATAATGTTTCTGCTATTGTTATATTTAACTACCCAATATTTCCTGTTTATTATACCATATTATAATAATAGTTTCAATACTTATAAACTCTCTCATGTTAATGCTTATTTTTTGAAGAGTCCATTTTTATTTAATAAACACCAATATAGAACATGAGTTTTCAAAATTAAATAATAAGCTTACTTCCTAATCTCCCTCATAAACTCCTCCAAATCCATCTCCCCATCAATAGTCCTCTGCCTTAATTCCAAAGCAAAATCCGCCCACTGCTGAAACTCAGCCTGTGTAATTTTCTTTTTGAGGAAGCGTGCATAATGCTGTTTGTAAGCACGAACATATGCCAGCCAGATAGGGTCATTTTTAACCTTGTCCGCATATTTCTTGCGATGTCCTAAGTCACGGCAAACCTTATCCTCCATACCTTTTACAGGACGAGTGCAGTAATCAGAAAAGATACCTGCTTCAAGTAAAAAGTATCTATTGCAGTAACCACACCTTTTAGGCAAGTAGTGAAGCTCCATACCCTTGAACAATTCAATATATAAGAACGCTCCGATTGTTGTGAAATGATAATTCTCACACAAGACGGGGCTTTTCTTTTGTTCCAAGACTTTATAGGAAACGGTCATGCTGCCCGATGGCTTCAACTTTTCGTGCTCATGCATTTTATCCTTAGCCGTTTTTAAAAATTCAGCAGCGACCAGTGCAGTTTCCGCATTGTCAAGATATTTGCTTTGTGAATGAAGCTGTTGCAAAAACGGCTCATACACATTTTTCACACGAATAAAATCCTCAACAAAAGTAACATACTCCTGCGCAAATTCTTTTAGCTTATCATTAAACTTTAGAATGCCATCTATTAAATCTGCATCTTTGATTTCATCAAGAGGAAGTGTTGTATAAAAATAATCATTGTATTCAGGGTGCTTACGCTCATATTCATCCCACTCTTTTAAATCAGGTTCGTTGTCAAATAGCCAGTTTTCCTCATTCAACAAACAGAACAGCCTATTCTCACCTCTGCTGAAAGTGTTGTACGGTGGCAGCGAATAAATCAAATCGTCCATTTTCCCAAAGAAAACAATTGCATCCTGCATAAATATGTTGCAGGTTTTTGCCTCTGATTCATCTTCTGGGTAGTGAAGATTGTTTGCATAATATTTACACTCATGCAAGGTGTCAACAAGGGCTTTAAATTTTTTTGAAAGGTATTTTGTAAGGATTTCACCGAGTGTGTACTCTTTTTTACCGTAAATAAAAAGTTTACTTCCGTAAAAGTATGCGTTAAACTCCGTCATTGTGTTGTTTCCTCCAAGCATAAAAATATTTTTCTGATTATTTTCAAAAAGTAGATGTGATACTGATTAAAAATTGAGATATACTAAAAATAGTTGTGAAAGTAGCATCCAATAGAGATATGGTATCACATCTATTGACTTATGTCAAGGTGTCGGATATAATAACGTTGAGCTCAATAAAAGTAATAGTGCGCAATGTGACTTTTAAGATTTTTAAACAGGAGGTTTTGCATATCGCCAATGCAATTATTTTCACAGAACTAAAAAGCAAAAGTGTCAAAGCAGAAAAATTAGCAGCTGTACTCGGCATTAACGAACAGACCCTTATGCAGGTTTTACGCTTTGAACTTGATGAGCATGAGCAGCTTCGTCTGCTATGGCTTATAAATAGCCTGGCTAATTAAGGTGTCCACAGTTAAAAGTTATGGTTAGTAACTTATAATAAAAATGCCTGCGGGGGCTCCCCGTCGCAAGCATAGAAATGTAATACTACATTTCACAGTTTCTGCCGATTTTTAAACTGCTCCAAAGGGCAGAAAAATCGTAAATTTAGGGAACCCAGCTTCGCTCTCCCTAAAATCAGAAATCGGCTTGCCGTTGAAAATCCTTATACCCCAGTAAAAAACATGCCGATAAATTTATGAAAAATTTGAAAGGAGCGGTGTCCTATTGAGAACAAACCGTAAATACAAAAATCTCACGTTCACTTTTGAGGAATGGGAGCATATCAAAAAATTATCTGCTGATTGTAATATGAAAAATGCCACCTACATAAAGCAGATGGCACTGAACGGAAAGATTGTAAATCTTGATTTTCAGAATTGCCATGAGTACGTTGCAGCTCTGAATAAAATCGGTAGCAACCTTAATCAGATTGCACGAGTTGTGAATTCAACGGGTTATGCAACGCCTGATGAACTGCGGCAGGTTGAACATTTTCGGGAGGAAATATGCCATATATCAAAAGCATATCTATCAGAAATTCAGTCGCAGGCTGCCTAAAGTATATTTCAAATCCTGAAAAAACACAGAACGGTATTTTTGTATCTGGAATTAACTGTTCTGAAAATATTGAGCTTGCAGAAAAGGAAATGTGTCTTACCTATCAAAATTATTCTCACAAAAACTTTTATGCAAAGCCTCTCTCCGACAAATCTCCCGTAAAAGCGTTTCATTTTGTTCAGTCATTCAAAGGAGATGAATGTGACGCAGAGCTTGCCAACAAAATCGGAATGGAATGGATACGAAAAGCATTCGGTGAGAAATTTCAAGCAATAATCACAACGCACACAGACACTGGCAATGTCCATAATCACATTTGCATTTGCCCTTACGATTTATTGGGGAGGAAATTTAACAGCAATAAAAAGAGTCTTAAAATGGTTCGTGATATTTCTGATGAGTTGTGCCGTTCTTATGGTATTGGTGCTATGGAAAAGCTGATGTCAGACGAAAATCATGTTCCTGTCGGTGTTGTTTACGGCGAATGGAAACATAAGAAAAACGGCACTTCATGGAAAGAGGTTATTCGTAATAGAATTGATTCTTTGATACCGTTATTAAAATCATTTGATGAACTTCTTCAAGAATTGGAGCGGCAAGGCTACACAGTTAAATATGGCAGATATATTTCTGTTAAAGCACCCAATCAGCAAAGGGCTGTCCGTCTGAAAACTTTAGGTGCAGATTATTCGGAGGAAAATATTGCACGGCGCATTTATGAATACCTTGATTCACTGCCTAAAATAAAAACTGTCAGCGAAATTATTTCTGAGGTTATGGAACAGTTTAAGTATCAGACAAGAAAATTTTCCTTTGCAAAAAGTGTGAATGATAAAATTACTGTGCTTTCAAATCAGCTTACCATCATAAATACAGAGGGCATCACATAAATTTCACAGGCGGAGAACAAGCTCACTGAAATAGAACAGCTTGCAAAAGATACTCAGTCACAGCTTGATGAACTGTCCGAGCAGAAAAAATCCGCAGAGAATATTATTTCTGCGGCAGAACGGTATTTTAAAAAGTGTGGTGTATTTGAAAAGGTGAAACAGTATCCAAAAGCAAAACAGCAGGCAGATAAGGCTTTGCTTGCTGAATTCAGTATAAAAAAACTTGATGATATTTCTGAATTAAAGGAAAATGTTCAGGGGTATGCCGATAAAATTGAAGCTTTACAAAATACGTTAAGTGAGGTAAAAATCAAAGCCGAAAGCTATCGCAGCATTATTGATACCTATAAATCCAGTTCTGACAGCGACTATATTTCAAGACTTGTAAAGGCTGCTCGTGATAAAATGGATGAACAGGAACAGGCAAAGCTGAAAAATCTGGAAAGCGAGACCTATGAAATTTATTATCCGAATGACAGAAATTTCATTTCGTACAAAGAGCAAAAACTTAAGCCGAATATTGATAATTATTACAATGCAGGCGGTGGAAATTGGATTGATGCTGACGGTGATTATATTGGCATGAAGCTTGAAAATGTGTATCAAGCTAATTCATTATCAATCGGTACGGTTATTCTTGTGAAAAAGCAGACCGAACAGAAAGCATACTATGTTGATGAAATCGGCTTCAAACCAATGCCTGATTTTGCAAAATCTCGTTCTGAACAACAGAAAAAATTACAGGAAGAAAAACAAAATCAAACAGCTGTGAAGAAAAAATCTCACAGCAGATAAGGAGCTAAATTGAGAAGAAATGAATTATTTACAAATACCGCCGTAGTTGATGGCGGAACAATATCAGCCGAAAATATTTCAACGGTAAAAGTAACAATACATATTCCTGATGAGGTTTC
>JAEWXO010000066.1 GCA_023458875.1 Bacillota bacterium
CGCCTGCCTCGGCGGACAGAATATCGTGCTGACAGAGGCTCGTTGTCAAGTGGACCGTGGAATAAATGCGTGCGCCTTGTTGGGGGGGAGATAAGTATTACCCACTACAAACGGCGAATCGCCTAAATAAATATAGACGGATAACCTTTAATCATTCATTTGAATCTTAAAAAATAGACCATGTCCCTAATGTAAAAATCGCTGCTGCTGTTGAAACTCCAACAATAATTCCACCCGCAAGATTAACAGAACCGACAACCGCAGACAATTTTAAACAGAGTCCTGAATACAACGCTAATGCTTTTGTATAACAAGTTGCAGCACACGCCATAATAGCATCCCAACAATTGAAAGCTTTGCAAATCGTAATTACAGAAGCACACAATGCAGCCAAACCTTTAATGTTATTCATGAACTTTTTGCCAGACCATCCACCATCAATATAAGTCATTTCCTCTTCATTTACAACTGCATAATTCTTCGGCATTACTAATGCACCATCATAACACATTTCCATAACATTTTTCTCCTTTTTCGATACTTTTCGTATCTATCAATTTTAATATTTCTTTTTCCCACACGCTGTACACTCGCATAGAAAATATATGTGAATGCTATAGTACTAAAGCATAATCACCCCAAGTTATTTGTAACTTAATGTATCTTTGTCATCATATTCTTCAGCATCGAACATATCTACTGTTTCTCTCTCATCATTGATAACAAAGTTACCCTGCTGCATATTCCAAAGCTTATAGTAGTTTCCCTGCTTTTTAAGTAATTCCTCATGTGAACCTTGTTCAACTATTTTGCCGTTATCCATTACAAGAATGACATCACAATTTTTTATTGTTGTCAGTCTGTGTGCTATTATCAGCATGGATTTCTTCTTGAATTTATTATATATCATATCAAATATAATGTTTTCTGTTGCAAAGTCAAGATTACTTGTAGACTCGTCAAGAATATAAAAATCACTCTTTTTAAGAAATGCTCTTGCAAGTGCAATTCTTTGTTTTTCGCCTCCGCTTAATCCGTTTCCGGCTTCCTGCAAATATGTATGGTACTGCATCGGTAATTTTTTTATAAACTCATGTGCATCTGCTTCTTTTGCCGCTTGCTTTACTTCATCAAGCGTTGAATTCATCTTTGATACTCGTATATTGTCATATATACTTTTTGAAAACAGTTCTATGGTCTGCGGTACATATGATATTGATCTTCTTATTGATTCATTACTGAATTCGTTTATATCCATGCCATCTATAAGAATATCTCCTGCCTCCGGCTCGTAATACTTCAAAAGCAACTTTGCTATCGTTGACTTTCCGCTTCCGCTGCTTCCGACAAGTGCTACTTTTTTACCTTTAGGAATATTGAATGAAATATCGCTTAGTACAGGCTTTCTGTTTCCATATCTAAAGGTTACATTTTTTATCTCTATATCTCCAGAAACATTCTCCAGCTCTGTAAATTCTCCATCAGCCTGTTCCGTATCACAATCAAGTATCTCTGTTAATCGTTTCATTGATATATTTGCCTCTTGTATTTGCAACTGCAGTCCAACAAGTCTTCCGACAGGATCCATAAAATAGCCTGCCATTGTAGTAAACGCCATCAGGCTTCCGAGCGTAAGATCGCCATTTATAACCTGCTTTATTCCGAAATACATCAATATCAGATTTCCAGCAGTTGAAATCAAGCTTGAAATAGAACTTTGAATGTTTGAAAGCATGCCTTCTTTTAATCCTATACGAAGCGATTTGATATATTCACGTTCTATATTTTCAATTTCTGTTTCTTCATTTGCATTTCCTTTTATTGTTTCTACTGCTCTCAGACCCTCTATTATCTGAGAATTTAAAACAGATGATTGCTGCATTTGTTCTTCATTTATTTTCTTATATGGCTGTTTAAATATAAACACAAGTAAAATACTACATATTGTAAGGCATATTATTATTCCGAATAATGATAAATTCATATTGAACAAGATTATTCCCGTAATAATTGCCATTGAAACATCCATTATAAGCGTTAGGGCAATATTTGTGAATATATCCTTTATCGTAAATGCATCGCTGAAACGTGTAATTATATCACCAGTTTTTCTTGAAGCAAAAAACTTCATAGGTAACTTATATATATGCTCAAAGTATCCCAGCAATAACGGAATATCTATTTTTTGCGACAGATAAATCATAATCCATTGACGTACAAAACCTATAACCACTTGTACAACTGCAAGAATGGCAAATATAATTACTACAAGCAAAAGCTGTTTTTTTAACTTATACGGTAATATTTCATCCATCAGTATCTTATTAAAAAGCGAAGACACTATGCCCAGGACCGTTAGTAAAATTGACGCAATTATTGAATAAGCAAAAAGCTTTTTATGAGGAGTAAGCAGCTTTAAAAATCTCCCGAATGTCTTACCTTTTTCGTTTTTTCCTTGTACAAAGCATGTATTTGGCTTTAGGATTAATATTGTTCCTGTAAATTCTTTATAAAACTCATCAAGTGAAATACGTATAAGGTCTTTTGCAGGATCTCCGATTATAACATAATCCTGCTTTTTATATTTTACTTTTTTAAATACAACAACAAAATGTGTGAGTCCCTCTTTTGTTATTACATTTGCTATACACGGCAATGTGAATTCACTTAAAAATCCTTCTCTGTCTACCCTGACTGCCTGAGATGTAAAGCCTAATGTATCAGCACACTTAGTCAATCCTATAAGATTCGTTCCCTTTAGGTCAGTTCCCATCATATCACGTAATTGTGTTATAGTAGTTTCTTTTTTGTAGTGCAGGCAAACCATTGCCAAACACGCCGCCGCACAATCCGTTGCATCATGCTGTTTTACATAAGTGTATCTCATTTTGTTCTCCATATTTGAACTGCAATATTTAGTATTGTTTATGCAATTCGCTCTTTTTTTTTAAATTTCTTGATTTATTATAGCATATATATTTTTAATAATCTATACATAAAATTAACAATTTTTATCTGCGTTTTTCATTTTTTTTATACAAGGGATATACTTTTTGTAAATTTTTAAAAATAATTATTGTTCATTTTTTGTTTACATTGTTTACAATATGTATATATGACATTCTGGATGCACAAGTGATATATTGGTTTTACGTCGTTTTCTAAAATATCGAGATTTTCGCCGGTAATGACAAAATCGTCAGTGAATCTTACAAAATTTACTTTTGAAAATATGCTTTTCCTTTTATTTTAGTTTTATAGTATTTTTGGAGTATTATTGATTCCAGTCCATCCAGTATCATGTTGCATATTACTGTAGAGATAGTGGAGCCTTTGTGGGTTACTGTTTTTAGTCGGAAATAATTTAATAGTTTCTATATATCCACTTTTCGGCCATTTTTTCAGTAATGTTTTGTCCATCGGGATATTATTTATTATCCATTCGTGACTGATGTTGTCAAAACAGCCTTTGATGTCTCCATCCAGAATCCATTCTGGAGATTTGTTTTTGCAAGGTCGACAAAACATTGTTCTATTGCATCTTGTGGACAGCATTTCGGACGGAATAGGTGGTTCAATCGTAATGTTGAACATTAATTAAGAGACTTCATGTCGCACGTACAAATATGCATCAAATGTTACTTCAGTCATATAACGAAATACTTCAACTTTCTTATTCTCATTATACTGACGGATATTACGGCCTTCACGCTGTAGGCTAAGCACCCACCGCCTTGCCGTATTGCTACAGTAGGTTTGCAAATGCTAGCCACCCAAACCTGCTTACATCTCTCAATATATATGGCTCTCCATTTATAAACTCAAAAACAATGTGGCGAAAACCTATTATTCAAAATATTCCTTTATTTTAATAAGAATATTATTTCTGCGATTTTTTATAGTTGTATGTGATACATCATATAATTCAGCCAGCATTCTATAGCTCATGTTTTCAAAATAGATTTTATATATTAATTCTTTTTCTTCATAAGTAAGTATAGCCATAGCTTCCGGTAGCTTTTCAATCAATAACTTTCTGAGTACGCTGTCTTCAAAAGGCTCAGACTGATCAACAGCTATATCTGCTCCATTCATCTCGTCAGTATCAAGTGTGTTATATGAAAAAACATTGGATTTTTTCTCAAGCTTTTTTACATAATTTTGATGCTCCAGATCAGAATAGTACTGTCTATAGTTTTCTTTATCTGTTTCAATATAGGCGTATCCAAGGTTTATAAAATATGCTCTCTCCCCTTTCGAAAAACTTTTGATATAGTCCCTTATATATTCCTGTGAAACTTCTGTGTATCCTTTTAATTTGTCATTACGGTCATTCATAACAAAAAATATTTTACTCATTATATATCCTCCTGAAATTTTGATTTGATAAATGTTCATGTCAAAAATCAAAATTTCAGGGATACCTTGCGACTGCTTCACTATAATGTCTCTTCATATCTGTCTGCTCCTTTTTCAGGGCAACAAAAAAAGACCTACGGATAACTAAATCCGTAAGTCTTAATTGTTGCGGCTTATCAGCCGACAGATTTCCGGGCATAAAAAAAGCCCTGCCACACAAAGTGACAAGGCATAAAACCCATATTAAATTTTAGTATACTCAGAGCATAACTCTGTCAGCATACACATTATAACATATTGATAATCCTAAGTCAGTACCATAACGCTCCCAATTTAGTATCAAATCAGTCTCATTTTGGATATATGTCAATAACTTCGACAGAAAAATGAGACTTTCTCATTAATTGCTGTGTTTTCTCAAATAAATGATGATACCATATTCAGATTCATCTTTATAAATTAATGTGTTTATTATATTAGTTTGTTTCTTTATCTATATAAATCCAGGTATATCCGCCTGCTTGTTGCTGTTTTCCTTTACATACATTACTGATACATGTTCCATTTATACCTGTGGCAGATTGAGCATCCTTAAGTGAAGAATATATTTGCCCTGTTTCTGTGCATTTTACAGGCTTTTGCCTTTTTTGAGCATTTGCTTTTCTTGCGCACTTCTCACATCCGTGGCCTCGAAGCAAATCACCTGCGTAGGACTCAAAAAGAGTATAGCAAACTTTACATTTGCACATTATTTTCTTCTTATTATGTGTGTATTCACCAATTATTTCAATATTTGAATTCTTTTCAGAAATTTCTCTTACAAAATCATCGTGTGATTTCGTCTGCATTTGACTTTTCTTATTATTAGAGCACTTCTTACAACCTATTCCTTCTAACAATCGACTAGGATACTGTATTCCCTTATGTCCACATACTAAACATTTGTAACCTATTTTAATATCAGATTTCTCGTATGTACCTGTAATAACAATATCCTGCAAGATAGTTTTTAGTTCATCTACAAATTCCTGATGATTTTTTAATTGAGTTCCTCCGCACTTGGGACATCCTGTCGGACGATCTTTTCTCATCACACTCACTGGAGCTACAGTCCAAATATACCCACAGTTTACACATTTGAATTCAGCAGGATCTGATTGATTTCTGCCAAGCTCTCCGTAAAGCTCAATATCTTTTCTAAAGGCATTCAACTTTTTTTTAAACTCATCTACTGTTATTCGGCGTGAATGCTTTTGAGCCTCGTTTTTGATTAGATCCCATTCTTTTTCTGAAAATGAATAGTCAAAATGAATCTTCTGCAAAATATTATGTACAATTACTTTCAAGCTACCACAGTCTGTTTCGCTTGATAAACATTTAGGATACGTCTTAATAAAATCAAATTGCTGCACAATGCCCAAATCATTTGTATCAAAGCTATCGTAAATTATCAGTAGATAAATACCTTTCCTTTTACATTCATTTTGCTTTAATAAATCATTGTCAAACTTTTTTTTGTGAAAATTCCATGATCCTGGTTCTATTGCTATTTTATAGTCAGGTAAATATATGTCCAGCTCATAGTCTATTATGGTTTTATTTCGATGCAGAACAATTATACCTGCAACTTTTAAAGCTAAAAGTATAAAATTCTCAGAAAATGACGTTTGTGTTCTTGCACAATATTTACACCCAATTCCTTTTTTCAAATCATTTGCAACTTTAAAATCCCGTCCTTTGCATATATTACATTCAAATTCAATCTTCTTATCCATTCCTTCATATTTGCCAATCAATGTGATGGTAGGATTCAAGTTAGCAACTTTTAAAAAATCCTCATGTATATATTTTTTCGGCATTATTCTATCTCCTTTATTTGTAAAAACTTAGATAAGTCAAGTTCCTGTATCAAACATTACACCATCAGGCTCAGTTTCATCGCCCATTTACGAGCAATGTTTAGACAGAGAACCTCTTTGTAAAACTTAAATGTTTCATTGTACTGTTCGCCTTTACTGCACTTCAGCGAAACGTGATGTATTCCTTTAATCATTACATTTCTATCCCAGTTAAAACTGCTTTCAACTGTTCTCTATATTTATTCTTTTGTTCTACTGGTTCTATAATCTCCGCTTTTGTTCCGAACTGAAATAGCCAAGCGAAAAAAGGATCTGTAGGCTTCACATTTACTCTTACTGTGAAATGATTTTTTCCATCCGGGATAATAGGAACATCTTTTCCAAAACGATCAATAACGGGATTAACCAACTTTTTTTCAAACCTAAGTGTAACAGACTGTTTTTCACCACTAAACATTGAAAATGATGAGTTCATATATTCTGCCACATTAAAATCTTTGGGCTTCTCCTTTATGGAATCATCAAGAATTTCAACTGACTCCATACGATCTATACGAAAATTTGAGATGGAATTATACTTCTCATAATATGATATAAGATAATAACGCTCGTCCTCCCATGTCAAAGCATATGGATGACAGATCCGTTTTCCCTCACGATAATGTTTCTTTTTATTAACATCATAGTCAAAGTAATTAAAAGAAATTTGTTTTCCTTCATCAATAGCTCTGCTTATCACATCAACATTAAGGTAAATTCTTTCATTCATAGCCTTTACACGATTTGCAACAAACACTTGCCGTTGAATCTGTTTAGCTTCGTAAACACTTGAAAGACTTTCAATTTTCTTCAAAAGCTCAGATGATTTTTTTTCTGTCAGAAAACGTGAAGAAGAAACTGCATCTGCAAGAAGTTTGAGTTCAGGTAATTCAAAATCTCTGCTTGCAACGTAGTAACCTGAAGTACTACCTTTAAGCTGAACAATATCAAGACCAAAAGTCCTGAGAGCTTCAATATCTTCATAGAGAGCTTTTCTTGCTGCTGATATACCACACAGTTCAAGCTGATTTATGATCTCACTCATTGTTATGTAATGCTGCTCATCTGTTTTTTCGAGCATTATCTTATAAAGATAAAGAATTTTAAGTCTCTGATTTGAATTATTTATTGTATCTTTCATACATTCCCTCTATATCAATTTACTTTATACTTCTCTAATAAAATATTAGGTATTTCATCTGCATTTTTGAAATCAAATTTTTTATCTACACTGTACTTAAGTTCAAATAAACTTGATTGCATTGGATTAAACGATGCAAAAGAAGTTAATTTTGCAATTTTATTAATTTCTAAAAGAACATTTTTTTCTAATTTGGGTGATAGGAAGAAATCCTCAGTAAATGCAAAAACAATATAATTAATTATTTTTAATTTGTCGTTTAAACTACACTTTGATAGTTGTTTAAAGAACTGCCTATAACGATGATTGTCTTTTTCTACAAACAACAATATTATACTTTTATTTTGTAATGGTAATATTGCAATTTCTATATGCTTAATCTCATATTTAGGATCAAAATCATATAAATTATTTATCTGCGTTCCTTGTAAGTCAACAGGAAGAGCAATAGGTCCTTGAAAAGCGATTGGGACAGTATAATTTAATTCAATATATTCATATAAGTAAAACTCATCTCCAAAGGATTTTTCAGTCGCCTTTTGAGAATACTTAAAAAGTTTTTCGTAATCATTTAAATCTAATGATCCAACAAATTGTTGAGCTGATATACTTTTCAACGGAGTGTGATCTATGAGCTGATGTTCAAATTTCCTCTTGTATATTGCCTTTAATGAATTTTTTAAAGCAATTTCTGATAATATCTTGCCATCTGGCTTTTTGAAATACGCATCTTCATTTTCGTAATGTTGAAAAATGCGTCCATCACATTCTCTGCATATTATATGAAAAGTTCCTGATTCCTTAATACCCAATTCATCTTTTAAAAAAGGATTATTGATAAGGCTGTTCATTGAATATAATTTGCCATCGACAGCTATATTTTTCAAAGCAAAGGCAGGAACTGTATGAGAATTGCACATACCCTTAACTTCTTTTTTGCAATAGTAACATTCACTTAACTTTGCTTTTTCCATACTTTGCTTTTTTATTTTTGAGATTATTTTTTTTGCCTCTATTTGCTTTTCAATTGATACATTTTCTACTACTCCATGAAGTGATTCTAAGTCTAAAAATTCAAATGTTTCACTCATAATTATATCATTCCTTTCTCCAATACAAACACACTCCATGTATCCGTATACTGTAACAACAGCAGCAGCGGACACTCTCTTGTTGCGACAGACTTGTTATCATCAACATACTGTCCGTCGTGATACATAATAGCCTGTGTTTCTTCCTCACTTAACGGGAAGCGAGGAAGAATGAAATACAAGCTACGAAGTGGAATACTCATATATGTAATTTCTTTGTTCACACTATAAGGTACACTTGGCTCTTCATCTTTTTCGATGACATTCTTTATATACATAGGGTTGTCCGGCATACCGACCTTTCCCAAATCATGAAAAAGTGCTGTTATAATGCAGCTGTCGTCACTTATTTAAGGGGCAAGTGCATTTTTTATTTTAAGCATTGTTTCACACACATTAAGAGAATGTTCAAGCAGACCTCTTTCTTTGCAGAGGTGGAAACGGGAGCTTGCCGGAACTGTTAAATATTCCGTTTCTTCCTCTGCAAATTTACAAAGAGCTTCAAATTCTGTTCTACTTTCTTTAACGAGCGATTTTATTTTTTATATCTATATATAAACTCGTTCTTGTTAACCCTTTCTGCTACACTATCTATTTATCTAATGAAATTATTGTACCATAAACCACTGTTTCAAAATCAGGACAATGAGATTTTTTTCTACTATAAAAGTCAGAAGAACCAGATATTCTTATCCTGTATTTATAATTCTATGAGCTGAATTTTGTTTGCATATGTGACAAACTCCGGCAGTCAATTATTCCTCTACCCTATCACTTATAGCCTTGCCATCACCTGAAACAACATAGTTTATTTCTTCACTTGTCGAATGATTATGTATACAGATTGAACCACCCTTGCGTATCCGGCAAGATATCATCTTACCTTTTTAATTCAATCTCCAAGAAATCCTGCTTTCGGATTGAAACATATATTAAAATTATATCCTCTTGTATTCATATCTTTAAGCTTGATAAGAAGCAACTCATGAGGAACGCAAAGACAGCTTGCAAGTTGTTCACTAATATAATTATAATTCATGTTACGCTCGATCTCATCATCACTTATTATATAGTTCGCTGCAAAGATATTTGCTTCGATCTCATACTTGGAGTTCATATTATAAAGACTATGTTCCTTAAAAGTTGATACAGCGTAGTGCCTGTGTAAAAAATGGTGACCGAGTTCATGAAAGAGAACCATTTTTTCCATATATTCATCGAGTTCTTTATCAAGAAATATAAATGGACATCGTTCCTGAACAGTGTACATTCCTTTCATATTATCAAAGCTTCTATGTACAATCGTAATGTTACACATCTCAGCAATTTCAAATGGATCATCTGTACGAAATTTTCTCTTCATTTTATTAACGAACCCGTAAATCTCATATGTAACCATATCTCACCAACCTTTCGTTTGCATAGGTTTATATTCTTATCTATATTGTATCACAACTGATGTTTCAAAATCGGGACAATGAAAAATCAATCTTCAGTTTTGTTCTCATCATTATCCTGGTCATCTTTAAGATACTTCTTCGGGGTGTACTTCTTATTTATAATTTTTGCTCTCCAATAAGCTTCCTGAAGTGCTTCCATTACATTAGCCTTATCCTTATCAGAAATATCTCCTCCTGCAAATAAAGCGTTCGCATTTTCTATCAGTTTTTCAGCAGCAGCCTTACCTTTTGTCCCGTGCTTTTCCTTTGCTTCAAGAACAAAATGTTCGTTATCTGTCACAAGGTCATTAACATCAACATCAAGAGCATAAGCTATCTTTGTCAGGGTATCTATCTTAGGTGTTCGTGTACCCATTTCATAATTCTGAAGAGCACGACTTGTTATACCAATTTTATTAGCGAGTTCTACCTGAGTAAGTCCATTGAGTTTTCTTAATCGAGCAATTTTATCTTTGAGTTCCATAGTATCCTCCGTTCATTTCTATACGTTCGTATCAGACGAACAAATTTTGAAATTCATATTGACATTTACGATTTTTGAAAGTATAATAAAATTTGTAATAGTGTTCGTGTTTATTATAGCATTACATGTTCGTATTGTCAATAAGTTTATGGAAATTTATTTTTAATATATTTAGAAAAAGGAGGTAAGCTGATGCAATATAACGAAGTAGTTTGTGATAATAACAAAGTAAAAGCTGTGAAGTCTTTATTGAAATTATATCGTAAAGTTCTTCACAGCGTGAACAATCATCTTGTTTATCTGGATGAAGAGATTTACGTGAGCAGTCGTAAGCACCTGTCAGATATTGTTGACGGTCTGTTGATCTTTGAAACACATACTGAAGAACAGAATTTTTATGAAAGAGTAACTGCATATCACGAAAATCTTGAATTACTCAAGCTTCTTGAAAAGGCCGTCGTAATGGTCAAGGACTATCCGGATAACGGGAAAACTTATTATGCTATTCTGGACAGGCTTTATTTTGATAACTTTAACTACAGCAATGAAGAAGTTATGTCAATTCTTGAAATATCAAGATCAACATATTTTCGCTTTCTGAAGAAAGCTTACATTTGCTTTTACAATCATCTTATAGGAGTTCTGAGGTATGAAAACAAACCGTTTAATGAGAACATACTGACAGATGATTATGATGATTGTCAATGAAAAGGCTATTTTTAAAACTACAGTCTTAGAAAAAGCTATCAAGTCCTTCGGGACGGGTTTGAGTTGACAGCAAGCATAGCCAATGTGGCCACACTTCTGTATTTTCAGAGAAAATACAATCGTTCACATTGACGCATTTCAGAAATTCCTGTACAACAGAAAACTTCTGAAATTGCTTGTTGGGACTATTCCCAAACCCTTTTTAAAGGCAGTGCAGCCTTATTAATTATAGGCACAAATAATATTTGTAAAGGAGATGTATCTCAATGTCAAACAGAATAAGAAACCGTCTTGTAAGATTTTTTCTTGATGAGCAGGAATATTGCATAATCAGAGATAAAATGAAGGATATGAACATCTCTAATATGTCTTTATATTTACGAAAAATGGCGCTTGAAGGTCTGATAATAAAAATCGATCTTTCTGATTTTGCAGCAACCTGTGCAGATATAAAAAAGATCTCCGACAACATTAATCAGATAGCCAAAAGAGTAAACTCAACGAATCATATCTACACTGATGATATAAATATGATTCGAAACAAACAGGAGGATATATGGCAATTACTAAACTCCATCCTATCTCAAGTACGCTCGGAAAAGCCTTAGATTATATCTCAAATACTGAAAAAACAGATGAAGGAATACTCGTTTCCGGATATGCCTGCACACCTGAAACAGCATATCCGGAATTTGAGATAGCCAGAGAAAATGCGATGAAAAACAATGGATATCTTGCCTTTCATCTTATTCAGTCATTTGCTCCTGGTGAGGTTGATTTTGAAACGGCACATAAAATAGGAATTGAGCTTGCCGACAAAGTATTCAAAGGAGATTTTCAGTATATCTGTGCTACGCATATTGACAAAGGTCACTACCATAATCATATTATTTCAAACTCAGTCAGTTTCAAGACAAATAAAAAATATCACTCTACCCCTAGTAATATTTATTATCTCAGAAGGCAGAGTGATATGATCTGTAAAGAGTATGGATTATCTGTAATAAAAGAACCGAAAGAACGAGGAAAATCTCATTATGAACGTACTCTTGAAAAGAAAGGTCAGAGCTGGAAGGTGCTACTACGTCAGACGATTGACAGGGCTATTCTACAGGCAAAGGACTGGGATGAGTTTTTGCTGATCATGCAGAGAGAAAAATATGAGGTCAAGCCTGGTAAGTACATTTCTTTCAGAGCTGAAGGTCAGGAAAGATTTACGAGAGCAAAGACGATTGGGAATGATTATACTGAGGAGAATATTCGCAGCAGAATAGCCGGAGGAGGTAGGCGTGTTCCCGATGAAAAGTCTGTACTCAGGAATAATCTTATCATTGATATTGAGAACAGTATCAAGATTCAACAGTCAAAAGGTTATGAGCAATGGGCGAAAAGATTTAATCTCAAAGTTGTGGCTGATACAGTCAACTATCTTACGGAACATAATATGCTTGACCTGAATGTTATGGACGATAAAATTGCTGAGTTATCATCGAAGCATGACGGTTCACGGGAACAACTCAAAGCTATGGACAAGAAGATAAAGCTGATCGAGGAGCAGATACATGAGATTGAAGTTTATCGCAAGTCAAAGCCTGTTGTTGACGGATTGAACAAGGTTATTTTCAAAGAACGATACAAACGGGAACACGAATCAAATTTTATTCTGTTCAACTCGGCTGAGAAGCAGATTAAGAAATGGTTTGGCGATGGGAAACTGCCGCTTATAAAGTCACTTAGAGCCGAGCAGAACGCCCTCCGAGAGCAAGGAGACAAGCTTAAATTTGCTGTGGACGGAGAGAAGCCGGAGCTTGATGAGATGAAGAATATGAGACGTAATGTTGAGGTCTTTCTCAGACTGGATGATGCGGCTCAAAGGGAGCAGCACAGGAAGAAAAGGTCGGGAGAGTTGGAATAATAAAAGGTGCAGAGATTTTGTTCTCTGCACCTTTTATTATATGGAAGAATAATACTGTTCTAATCTTAATTTGCACTGTTTTTCTATTCTTAAAAGATATTGTTTATCGAACTCTGAGAACAACAAACCATTAAACATTACTGAATCAGTAGTTTTGTCATACGATATGAAACTCTTATTGCTCAAGACTTTTATCGGATATCTAAGTATTGTTGCTCTTGCAGTTTGTCGGTTATTAGGTTTTTTTATGAAAACACTATTTTGCTTTTCAACTACAAGAGATTTTTTAACACGATCATTATAATATTCAAGAAAGAAATCTATAATATAATCTAATTTTACATTCTTATTCTCTGAATTATTATTTAAAAGAGCAAGCAACAGAATCGGTTTATATGAATAAGACATATTCATACTTAGTAACTCTTTTTCAAATGCACCATACAATGGATTATAAGATAATGTACTATTACAAAAATTTATAACATCTTCTTTCATGAATACTGGAATTACTGATACTGGATTTAGTTCACCAGTTTGTATTGCAACCATTATTCTGTCCAAAGAAATACCATAATCTCGTTCTATATCTGATATTAACAATCTATCCGGATTACTTGCATTCTCCTGAATTAATTGAGCTTCTTCTGACTGACACTTTAATGCTTTCAAAAGTGATATTGGATCATTAAAATCATTTTCAGAAAAATCCTCTATATATAAGTTTTTGCCTTTCATACATCAATCACCCCAGATCAAGTAATTCCTTTATATTCTTTTAACTTTTTTAATAGAAGCAGTGGATCATTAAGCAAGTCAAAATCTTCATTACTTTTGTAACTCAATTCTGTAAAGTTGTACGACTCATCTTCTTGTTGGTTTAATGATTCTTCCAGTGCTTTCTCGGATTCAAACAGAATTTCTAAAGAATTAACTGGATTTTTCTTTATAGTAGACAAGTCATCAAAGCACTCGTCAACTAACAGTAAATAGTGCTCATACTCGGATACATAGTCATCAACTTCATCTATCAATTCTGATGGAATACTTGCGATAAAGTCATTGATGTTTAAATATCTGTTATCCTCAAAAAGATTATCATCAAGAGAATATGTCTCTATAAGTTTTTCCGAAGAAGCAACTGAATTAAAGAAACAATATTTTAAAGAGTCTATCATAGTAAGATACCCAAAATATAACTCCTGAAAATCATCAGAGATGTTTCTATATAAGAAAATATTAAACAGAAATTCTGTTCTAATATTTTTTGTAATTAAAGGTGATATCATGCAATCTCTTTCTGAATTAAGCAAAGAACAACCAATTCTAATTCCTCCTTTATTGATAAAAACGAAAGAATTAAAACCGTCAAAAGCTTTATTTATTACCTTCATAAATAGAATTGAATTATATAACTCATTGCGGAAATCATCTATATAAGCGACAATTATACGACATTCTACATTTTTTTTGCTGTTTTCTATGCAAGTATGCTTGTAGGAATAAATATTCTCTTTAAAACTATCAATAAAGTCTCGTTCCATCTTTGTATAAGTTTCATTCGGATCACCATCAATATAGATTATTTTATGAAAAGAATCAGTTGTAATATGATCATTTTCCGGCAAGAGGAAGCTTGATTGCAAAAAATCTGTAATAGGTTTAGAACTATAACTTGATAGCAAATCCCAAAATAATTCAGCAAACAAAGTTTCATCTTGATACAAATTACTCACCTACTTACTTAATATTAGATTTATAGCCCGCTCAAGTGCCTCACCGTCCTGTGAATCGTAAAAATTTTTAGAGAATTCATACATTTTTCTTAAATAATCTTCATCATCGATACAAGCATCAACAAACTCCTCGTGTAATACTTCTAAGCCGCCTAAAAAATAAGAATTAAATATGGCCATATTTTCTTCAATAAGCTTTTTATTTTCCTCTTTTTCCTCTGACAGATTAAACGCTCTATAGACACGCTTATCCCTATCTGGTTCAGACTCATCGTCAACAAGCATTAATATCTGATATATAAACTTTAACTTTGAACTATTCTTATTTATTACTTCTGAAAGCATACCAGCGTTACCAATAATGCTATTATCAATTACACCCTTACGGTTATATTGATACCCAATCAATGGACACACAATATATGCATCGATATACGCATTGAAAATCTTAAAATTGTCGTGTTCTGCTCTGTCAGGAACATTTCCAGGTAATACGCATAAGTCCTTCCAAAAGTTTGCGTGCTTACCCGTTATTTTAAAATCCTTATCAAACATTTTTCACACCTCCGCTCACGCAATATGAGTACTCGTATCAATTTCACGGCCTTCAGCATCAGTATCCTTCTGAATCTGATAACTCATACCTACATATTTACTTAAATTAACTGTTGCATAATCCCAGTCCTTTTTCATAACAGCCATAATTACCTGATTGGCTATTAGCGGAAGGATCTCGCAAATATTATTAATGTGTATTTCATCTACATTGGAAAATGGAGCATCCATAACAATAGGGTATTCCTGCCCTAAATGTATATCCTGTTCATCAAGAACTTTATCTTTGGCCATTGAAACCAAGCTTGCTATAAACGCAAAGCTTTTAACCGCCTTTAAACCATCTGATTCTTCAGTTTTGACATCACTATAACGCACTCTATACTTGTCGTCGATTACTATCGACCTTTCACCATGATACATACGAGAGAAATTATGATTTACTCTCTTTTCAAGTTCAGTACGAACAGTGATCTCTTTTTGGACATATGTATCATTCAGCCAATCATAAACAGCTTTTGAATATGCAATCACCCTTGCTATTTTTTCGTTTTTCTTGCTGCTACTTGCATATTTTTCTATCGCTGCTTTGCAATTTTTGATTGTTTCATTGCAGCTTCCAACATTTTTTGTTGCCTGTTCAAAATCATTTTTTGATTCTATGAACTTAGAATGAGCGTCTCGACGTTTTATTTCGATAGCTTTTGCGTCAGTATCATCTAAAATTAAGTCTGCTTGAGCTTCATAATCATCTTGTAATTGCCCTAAAGTTCTGCGTATTCCCCGAATCTGTTTATATTTTTCTTCAAGAGTTTCAACAAAACTTTCACTACCCGACAAATAACCTTCCGCTTTATTTTTGTAATTTTTAACGACAGAACCAATGTTTTCAGGTGGTAGCTTTTTTCTTTCTTCCATGACCTTAGTATATGGAATACTTCCTGGAGATAATTGAGTGCCACAAATACAAATGCCTCTTTTAATCAAATAATCAATGGAATCTTGTTCCATGCTTGGTACACTTTCCGTACAGTCCTTTACATATTCAAGAAGTTCTAATGAATCTTTTATTGCTGGCATGCCAAAAAAAGCATAGGTACGGTTGTTAAATGCATCAACCATTGCTCGAATAGAATTTGCTAAATTTTTCTTTTCTGAGGCGATAGCTCGTTCAATATTATCACGGTTTGCTTTGGCTGCTTTTACTTGCTCAATATTACTTTTAGATAGTTCAGCATTGTATTCATTTTCTTTTTGCTGCCAATACTGCATTTGTTTATCAGCATTATCCTTTTCATCTTCATAATCCTTAAGTTTGATTTGTGCAGTTTCAAGAGCATCACGGGCTTTTTGTGCATTTGCATCACCAGTTGTATCAATTTTACTCTCAAATCCTTTTAAAACTTTTGAAAGATGATCTCTTGAATTTTCAAGAACATCTAACCTCATAAGACCTCTTACAGCACTTGTTAGGTCTGTTCGGTTTGCAATACTTGAAATGCGTTCGCCACCGAAGAAAAAGTAATCAGACAAATCACTTGGAAGAACTCTATCCATAGACTCCTTTATATTACTATAATCGATAGCAATCTTGGTCTGTCCGTCATTCTGTAGATACTCAAGAGTAAGCTTTTCTTCAGGTTTTTTGGAAAAAAATACATTACTATCTTTTCTTTCTGTACATGTATATTGATGAATCCGCTTTATCGTGTAAGTTTTACTATCATGAATAAAAGTTACGGCAACCCAAGCTTGTTGAATATCTCCAACATTCATATTTGAACGAACTTCGCTATTAAGAAGAACTTTATCATCAAAGCCATTCTTGCCATATAAGCACCATTCAAAAGCCCTAACTATTGTTGTTTTACCAGAAGTATTAACACCGATTAAAACCGTAACATTTTTATGAGGATCAGTTGAGAATTCAACTTCCTGAGGACCGATATACTGACGGAAATTATACATTTCCAGCTTTTTGATAATCATCGTTTTTCCACCTCATTTAATATCATTTTTCTGATTTTTTCTTCCATTGCGGGATTGGATTCCTTTTTAACAATGTTTTCAGTTTCCATCTGAAGAATGCGAAGCTTAATAGCTTTTAATTTATTTTCATCAAGTTCTAAATTCGTATTCATCATTATCCTCCTCAATATCGGTAATATCTATACCATATGTATCTCCTATTGCTGATATAAGCATATCAGCATCCCGAGAATTTAGTGAAATATCTCCAAATTCCAAAACACGCTGCAATTCTCTTTTAGCTAAAGAACGTCCACAAAAATAGTCAACGTCAAACTGATTAACACAATCAAGTGGTTTTATCATCGTTACAAAGTCATAAATTACAGCATAAGGCTTGTTTGGGGCTAACCTTAAAACTCTTCCTCGCCTTTGTATATATTCTTTAGGATTAGTCGTACTTGCAAGAATAAATGCTGTTTTTATGCTTGGAATATTAACACCTTCGTCTAAGCATTTAATTGCAACAATCGCTTGATATGGTTCTGCTTCAGCAAATTGTTTTTTTATTTGCTCTCTCTCAGCTGCTGATTCACATGAAGTAAAATGAGTAACCTTCATCCCCAATTCATGTCCAAGTAATTTTGATACAGCCACAATTTGACGTTCTCCTTCTTCGTCACGTTCTATTTCATCTGAATCAAAGGACGATACATTGGTAGCTCCACAATAAATTAACATATGAGTGCTATCTTTATACTTTGCCATAGCCTGTTTTAAAGCAGGAATTTTTTCTCTTGCTCCGGCTACAATCCTTGATCGAGCAAGGAGCAGTTTCTTTCCTTGCTCTGTTATTTTCATCTCACCATGCTTATTTAAATGACATTCTTTTGAGATTTTATACGATAAATCTTTATAGTTTTCAAGTTCATTTGTATCGAGATAAATTACAATAGGGTAATAGTAGTACGGTGTAAGTTTGTTTTCATGAATAGCTCTTTCAAGCCCATATTCAATGCATTTTTTTCCAAAATAATTTTTCAAGGACTGAGTTCCTTGTGGATCACCGTGTCTTTCAAGTGTAGCTGATAAAGCAAGACGATACTCAAACTTTGGATTAAGGCAAGCACTTAAACGCAGACTTCCAAAATTGTGTGCTTCATCAACGATTAATAGTGTATCCTCTCCAAGGCTATCTAACATTTTTTGTACAAAAGCGGATGAAAACGTGGCATTGGTTGTAACAAAACAGAATAAATCAATAACACCTAAATTAAAGTCATACACATCATCTTCAAGTCTTTTTTTCCACTTTTTTTGAGAAGAAGCAGAATAACCTATTGTAGGATTCATATTAAAAAGTACTATATCTTCTACCCACTGCTCAACAAGATGCTGATATGGTGCAACGATAATAATAGCTAACCGCTTTTTAAATTCAAAAAGCTTAACTGCAGCTCCCAAACCTGTATAAGTTTTTCCCGTTCCTGTTGCCATATCAAATATGCCTTGATATCTATTATCAGCCCAGGTATCAATGGCATCATTTTGATATGGATGGAGTAAAACGCCTTTGGGTATTGATGGAATGTTTGCCTGAACAGGTTTAAGTTCCATTAAATCTTCTTGTTCAAATCTATAAACAGAGGATGAATTTACAGATTTTTCATAGGGAACTAATTTATCAATTACTATTTTAGGAAATTCCAACACTGAAATGTTATCCTCTCTTCCAGCCCAAAGGGAATCAAAATCTTTTTCTAAGTCAATCACTCTTTGTAAGTCTGTATTTTCGAGTGAGTTGAAGACTACAATTGACTCAAAGTTGTTATGAAATGCATTGATAGTTTCATTCATCGAACCTGTAAAAGCCAGTTTGTTTCCTTCATCATCGTAGATAACACCAATTTTTTCGTGATACATTCCTGTTGTCTTATGAGGAGGTGTAAAAGCAACTTTTATTTCCAATATGCCAGACGCAATAAGCTGTGATAGCCATCCAAGTCTTTCTTTGTCAGAGTTATTCTTAGGCTCATGGAGTTCTCTGAGCAAAGCATCATTTACTATGTTTCTCGCTTCATATCCATGTTTTATAGCTTCTATGTCTTCACTTGAAAGTAACGGAGACACGATAAATCGAATTTTCCCACCTTTTTTTACCAAGCCAGAAATACCTTTTGATAATTCGACTAATGCAGTAGATGAGAAAAAACCTACCGCTCGTTTATATAAAACAGATTTTTTCAGAATCGGCACATAAAATTCTTTTACTACGTCATTCTTGTTTGTTTTGTAGCTTCTGAGAATTTTTAGTTCTTCGTAGCCCATTGTTTCACCACCTAATATCAAAGAATTGCAGTATGTTCATAACCATTAAGTAAATCTTTTGCTTTTTCATAATCTTGTAGTTCAATTTCAACGCATACTCCACAGTATGCTTTATCTTGCACTGGTGTGGGTTCTATTGACGTTTTGATACTGTTATCATGCAATATCTCTTCCGCTGCAAACACATCCATTGTCCTGTAAAATACCATATACATTACTTGATGCTCCTTATAACATTAACAAATTCGTCAATTTCGTCTTTTGTATTCGTATAATTCAAACTAAGCCTTACAGCACCAGTTTCAACAGTACCAAGAGTTTGATGAGCTAAAATAGCACAGTGAATGCCTCCTCGCACACATATTCCGTGTTTATCAAGCAATGAAACGATATCACTCGACGAATATCTTAAAACGTTTATACATACCGTTGATATACGATTTACATTGGGCTTATAAACCACCAAATTATCTTCATTTTCAAGTTTTGAAATCAAGTATTCAGTCAGTTCTTTTTCTTTTGTGTTTATTTCAAGGATATTCTTGTCTATAAACTCTGTAGCTGATTTCAATGCCCATATTGCCGGCATATTCAATGTGCCAGATTCATATGCATCAGGATAGACTGAAGGGTTAGTATAATATTCACCATGTATTCCGGTTCCACCTTGAATAAGTGGCTTGATAGTTAATTCTCTTTTAGAACATAAACCTCCAACCCCTGGTAAGCCGAACATATCTTTATGTCCAGTAAAAGCCAAATAGTCGATATTATCTATAGACATATCTATCAGTTTTTTTCCTCCACCTTGTGAAGCGTCAAGTAAAACAGATATGTTTCTATCATGACATTTTGAGCCTAATTCGGATGAATATATTATTTCTCCCGTTAAATTACTTGCAAGTGTAACAACAAGTAATTTAGTATTTGGGTTGATATAGTTATTGATCTTGGAAACATCATTTAAGACATCGTCGGAGAAAACATCATATTCAATTATACCTTGTTCTTTAAGGTTATGTATAGGTCTGAGAACAGCATTATGTTCATATGAACTTATCAGTACATGATCACCTTTACTGAGAAATCCATTTAGGAATAAGTTAATTGCTTCAGTAGAATTTTTTGTAAATACTATATTGTTACTTTCATTTCCAAAAAAACGAGATATAGTTTTCCTACATTTATATAGCATTCTCGAAGCCTGAATAGCAAGTGAATAGCTTCCTCGACCAGGACTAGTTCCAATATCCTCAATATAATTTATATATGCATTTATAACTTCACAAGGCTTATATCTAGATGTCGCAGCATTATCAAAATAAATAATATAGCTCACCCTCTTTTATTCTATTCATCTTCTTCATTCGTATCAGCAGATTCCTTCTTACCTGCCAAAACTTGACAAGTAATACACCCATTATAGAATTTGGCGATACACTTTGAACACTCTGAAAGATTTTGTTTACATATATTCTCATCAATGTAATAACGCTCTGTTCCAATTGTATTTATTGCTCCATACGGACAAGTTGAGTCACAAGCAGAACATCTAATACAATATTGATATTTTCTGAGCTGACACTTAAGACGATTTACAATCAGCAGTGCATCTGTTCCTTTTGCAGGCAGAACTTTTAATACTGGAGTTCCCCAAGTAATAACAATATCGCATACTTTACGTTTAGGAAACAAGATGCTTCCAGAGTAGTCTTCTATTTCCTTTTCCGTGATTGTTATGTAAGTCGCATCTTCCTTATCAAAAACATCAAGTTTGCCGAAAGGTTTCAATAATTCAAGTACATCACGATTTATTTTCTTTTTAATTATTATGTTTCTTGCACGATCAGAAAGATTACAAGCAGTATCTGAAATAGAAACGTTTCTTGTCTGAAGACCACTTGCTCCTCTTCGTGTTTTCCATCGACCATTTTCTACATAATCATCTATTTCCTCTTTACCAGTCTTATTGGCAAAATCATATAGTACAGATTTCCATTTGGCTGATAATTCAGGAAAATAGATATCAGTCAGCATCATCGACCAATCAGAATTGTTTGGGCAACACCAACATCCTACTCGTTTATATCCCCATTTATAAGCGTCGTTAAAAGATATATTTTTATATAGGATATACAACCAAACATCGCAATCAGACCATTCAATTATTGGCATAGCGTTTATTTGCGAACTTATCTTTGAATGCTTTTGGGTTCTTTTGTAATTCATTCTCTCTTTGGATTCACTGTGTCTTATTCCGAGAAATGTCAAGCTATTGCCATTCAAATTTTGATATTCGGTATTCAAATTACTTGTTTTGAAAATAGTACAACACCATCGTTCAAATTTACTTGGTGGACCAAAAACGTTACACAGTTTAAAGAAATCATTATCTGTTTCACTTGGAATCATTGGTGTAAATGGATTTTCAACTCTAAAATCATTTTCTGTATATGTGTGAGTGCAAGGAAACTCGATTGTTGTATCACCGAAATAATGAATAACAGCCTCGTTCTGTAAAGCATCCTTAACAATACGGCTTACAACTGTTGAGTCCTTACCGCCAGAAAACGATACAGTTGGAATATATTTTACAACAGATTCATTGTTCAATTCAGATAACAGAGAAGTTATGTACTCTTCTGCTTCGTATATCATTTCTTTAATATACTGAGAGTTAGCATATATAAATTTATTGAGAGATGGAATTGATGTATCATTGGTAGTATTATTTCTCAATCTCTCCGCGTATTCCAAATATTTTTTGTTCTTATAAAAATCAACATACGGCAAACGGGTTTTCTTCTCGTCAATAAAATACCAACTATTCCCTAAATACCAAATTTCTTTATGATTAACATCTCTGCCTAAGATATATGAAACCAGCTTCTTTTCTTGTGCAAAAACAGGATTGCATATACCTTTTGGATTAAGCAAGGTACATTCGCTATTGCATACTGTACACGTTTTGTTTTTTACTATTGGTATTTTACATTGAGGACACCAATATACTGCATTTGCCATTTACTATTTTCCTTCCATCAAATCATTAATAAGTGACAATAATATTTGAACTTTATCTTCATAAGAAACAGCTAAACCAAAATTACTAAAAGTTGAATTAATCTTATTCTTGATAGTAAGTGCCATATCAGACAAATCTGTATTGTCAAATACAACTGATTTTTCTGTTCCTGATGGAGCTGTAATAGTCATTCGTGTTTCAGACTTTTGAAGTTTATCTGTAACAACATAACTTGCCAACTTATTATAGGTTTCTCTAAATTTATTTTCAAACTCGTCTCTATGGCTATCATTCCAGTAATAAGTTTCAATTCCAGAAAAAATCTTACCAATCTGAGATATAATTACTTCATCATCATATGATTTATTAATTTTCGATATAAACTCCAAGAAAGCATTGGTGTAGTAATCAAAAGACTTTGCACGCTTTTCAGCCAGTTTTTTATTGTAAGCATCCTGTATTCCACTTGCTAACGTTGTCGCGTTATTTATATTTAGTACATCGTATATAATGCTTTTCAAATCATTATTCAGAAGCGATAAAGCATTGTTCAACTCTTCTTTACAATTCTTAATATAATTAAAACACGACTCAAAATCACCAGTTACACTCTTCATTTCCTTGAAAAAAAATAGAGAATAATTGGTATAGCTTTTTTTCATAATTTTTCTGTACGAAGCAGCATTATCCGAAATATATCTATTTGTTGAACGTGCAAATTTCGGAAGAGCTTTATAATGTGATAACATGCCATCATAAATAGCTTTAAGTCTGTTTTTTCTGAATGAAGTTTCATCAATTGTATCAATAAATAGCTTTTCAATACCACTTATATATTCAAGTTCATCCTTCGACCATGTAACAACAGAAAATGTAAAGTCCTTTGGTCTTTTGAATATTTCTTCAAATAATTCAGGAGTTATTTCTTGTTCTGCACCATGACTATTAATTGTTAATGATTTTTTGTAATCTCGAAGAACACAAGCAAATAAAAGCGAGAGATATCCATCTCGCAATCCAAAAGGAGGCTGTTTAATAATTTTGTAAACGTCGGCAAAAGAAACATCATTTTTCTTTGCCTTCTCAACAAAGCCATCAAGCAACTTTTTTACAGCAGTTTGCGGATAAAGATTGCTATCAATCGAGTTCTGAACCAGATTCTCATTAAAATCGACAAATCCGTTTTTTGATAGGACTGACCTTACTGCTATGTAATCTGGAGATAAATATTGCAATCCATAATAGTCTCTATTCATATCATCAGTCAATATTGCTCTAACAGCATTTTTCTTTGCTGAGACTATGCTTGCTGATACAACATTTTTATTTATCAATTCATTATTAACGATTAATGTATTAGAATAAACCCTAAACATTATTTCACTTGCAATTGAAGAAATCTGCTCAAACGAATGACAATCTGTGAGGATTTGGCAATTTGAAATAACGTCACAGTCAGAATTAAATCTTATCCATTCATTAATCTCATTTTCAATTGAAGAATATAATTCCTGATTATGATAAGCCAACTCTTTTTCAAATGCAGGATCTTGCTCCACATAAATCTTCTTCTGCGTATCCAGATATTTTACTGAAATAAACTTTTTTACGTTTTTAATTAGATTTTCGGACTCTTTATTTAACCAAATAATACTTCTATCAATCACAGCCGAACAATCTTTAAGATGATTTAACGAGGAATCACAATTACCTATGACCATAATCAGTGTTCCGTCATAATAAGAACCCAATCTGGATAAAAAAGTTTTCTTGTCAAGAGCATCTTCAGTTAAGAATACAGGAATAAAAACTCTGTTAATTTTAAATGTGTGGTTATATTCATGTGGATATAATACAAATTTTACAAAAATATCATTTAACACCTGTACCATTGAATCATCGCTTACACGAAGACTTTCATTTTCAATCATCTCATCAATATCGAAAATACTCGCATCGAAGAATTCATAACGATTATAAACACCAGAATACTTAATTATTTTCTTTGCAACTAATCCTGCCATTGCTGCTTCTATAGCATAGTTATCTTCATCAATTGCAGTAATCAGTGTCTGTTTATCGGAGCACAGAACACTTGTATCATTAATAATTCCAATCACTGCAATTGACTTTAATACCTTTACTTCAATTGGATTATCATACTCATCAAATTGACCTTTTGAAAGAGCCGCTTGTAACATTTTATACCAATTATATATTTCATTACTTTGAACAGCCTTTATATTTGGTTCATAGTAATCATATATTTCATTAATTCCAACAAAATGGAACTCATCCAATTCGTGCTTAATTAGGAATGTATATAGACTATCAGCATCGATACTTGCTAAAAATGTAAAGAATGTTCTATCATTTTGGGCAACTTTCTTTGATAAACGATCAAGCGAGAATAACGCTAAAGGATGCAAAGGAAAAGCTACTTCATATGGATTTTTATCCTGTATAGCACTTACGGAAAAACCTCTGAAATCTGATGCCGAATTATATAAATTGATAAGTTCAAGCCTATATTTTTCTGCAAAAATAGACCACGCAGGCTCATTTTTTATTAAGACACTACGTATTATTTCTAAACACTGGTCTTGTTTTGTATTAATAGAATCAGATTTATATCTACCTTCTACTTTTTTCCACTCATCGGAAATGTTTTTTCCATAATGTTCAGTATACTGGCTAAGCTCCTTATGTGAAACCAGAATGATATGATTATTTCCTTTGCAATGGTCACAGTATTCCGCAAAATTTTGAACAGCTTTAACTTTGATGGTTTTTAAATTATCTTCAATGTAACGTCCAAACTCATCAAAAATAAAAACAATCCCGCTGTAATCCTCGGATATAGCTTCATTTGTTTGATTTAGTATCTCAGCCATATTTGACGCCTCATATACATATTTTACGCCATATGTCATTGCCTCAAAAATCATATTAAAATTTTTCTCTGCTTTTGGATTAAGTTTGTCAAGTTTAGATTCTAACATATCAAGTTTTACATTATTTTCTTTAGCGATTTCATTTAATCTCGTCAAAGATTCATCACTACTTTTCCATTGATTCAAAAGTGCAGTTGCCTGACTAAAAAAAGTTTTATAATTAATGGTTATCCCTATACTCTCTACCTTTTTCTTAAGAGAGAAATATATACATCTATCAAAATCATCAAAATCAAACACTATTGGAACAATAAGATATGGCTTCCGTGTTTCATCTAATACATAATTGTTAATATCAGTAGCCAGTTCGTTATCAAACTCATTTATTCTTGAAATAAAAGTTGAGTATGCAACTCCAGTAGTGAACGCTTTATTTAGTATTTGACCGAATACTGTTAAAAAGTGAGATTTACCTGTTCCATAAGAACCATACAGTATTCGTGAGTGATTGCTTGAATTATCTTTCATCATATCCGAAAAATATTCCTTAAACAATTTAATTGATGTTTCATTTGGTATATATCTTAAGAGCTTTGAGTCACTTTCTATATCAAACTGAATATTAGCTGAATATGTGTACTCTCCCTCTTGTTTTATCAAATCTCTATAAGAAGACATTATTGTTTTTACCTTTCTATCATAAGATAATGTGCTGAAGGAAGTTCAATTGAATTGACATCAAATATCTCTATATACTTGTTTCCAAAATTGTTCACCAACTTGATGTGTCCATTATTTTCTATCTTTTGCAGAAGCTCAATAAGTGTTGTATAGCTAAGATTCATATACTTACCAACTTGATTATGCTCATTCATAAGCTTTTCAATGCTTATTTGGTTGTTATTCTTTAAATATTCTTTATTATCCAAAAGAATACACAATATAAATATATCTTCAGGAAGTTCTCTTGCATTGATTTTTCTTTTCTCGAATACACCATTACCCTTATATTCAATAAGTTTTAATGGAGCAAAAAATGGAATAGTATCTTCTTCAATTATTTTACTCAATGAAAAAGCCTGGTCACTAACATATGTATTTTTAAAACAATCAAACTCTTTTTCAAGAGCTTTATGGGCATAAGAAGCACCTTCACGTTGAATATACGACTCAAAAGCATCTACAAACGATGCCTTAGTAAATCTATTATCTGAAAATATGTTAAAAGCCCAATTCCAAGCAGTTGCATCTTCATAATTTGTTGCAAGGTTACGATGCAGAAGCCACAGAGTTCCTGTATCTGTACAATAAATGTCTTTATTTAATATTAATTCTCCAAACGAAGTTAATGAATGACGTATTCCGAGCTGTTCTTTTTCCTCAATTGCAATTCCAAGAACATTTGCCCAGTATCGCATTGATTTTATCATCACTCGACCAACGCCAATAGTATCAACTGCAATCAACTCGTTATTAGGAGAGTATATATATGCATTACTCACAATAGCGTTTATTATTTTTGTAGGCCATCCATTTCTAATATAAAATGACCCATGCTTATTAATCTGCATATCTATATCCTCAACTTTCAAATTATAAATGGCTAAGTCATGAATAATCCGCCGATAAAATTGCTTCTTATATATAATTATAGCATTATCACTGTGTCAAAATCAGAACAGTGCTATAGGTACTACTTTTTGTTGATAATAGCCAATTTTTTTATATTTTATTATATCATATTTCTGCCAAAAAGTCAACACTGAGATAGATTACAAATTATAGTCTAAAATAACTTTAAAAGCTCTCTCAACGCAAAAACACCTTCCCGACAGCCACATCATGCGACTATGAGGAGGATTTCTACATACCTTATAAACTCACATCATAAACCGCCATTTTCACTTTCTGAATCTCAGCAGCTTTCTTCTTGAACTTTTTCGCATAATCATCCATTAACGAAGCCTTTTCGATCACTGATCCTGACATGAACTCCGCTATCAGCTCATAAACATAAGGCCCATTCACAAGAGCTTCAACAACCAACGGATTCAGTCCTTCTCCATTCTGCTTGGGAGCATATTCCTTTTTCCATATCATTAACTGCCTGCAGTACGCACAAAGATCATTGGCAAAGGCATCTTCTTTCTTCTTTGTGCTCTCACGGTGTATTCTTCTCAGAACACTTATTCTCGGTTTATTCTCTCTGTATCCGTCATAACTTATCCCAAAGTTCTGAGCAAGCTTAACAGCTGTGTCTATAGGCGATAAATCAAACATCTTCCCCACAAAATCAATCACATCCCCATCTTCCCCGCAGCCAAAACAATGAAATCTCTCATCAACTTTCATACTTGGATTACGATCATCATGAAACGGACAACACATCATACCGTTTCTTTTTACATCAAATCCATATTCTTCAGCAACCTGCCGTGTAGTCACGCTATCCTTAACAGCCTCAAATATAGTCATACTAATCATTCCTTTCAAATCAAAAAAATAATCCCGACGGTCACATTACTGATGTAACTATCGGGATTAAAGTTATTACTCTATTTCAGTATTCTTTTCTTTTAACAGATGATTCGATTTACCTTCTTTCTGTTCCCCTGCAATTTTTCTCATCTTATCAATGACGGACGGTTTCTTATCAGTCATCTTATCATCCAACTTCATCTCACCCTTACTTACCACATTAGCCTTTCTCTCAGCCGCAATAGAAGCATTTTCAGCTTCACTCTCATCAATATTAAGTGCAGCATTAAGTTCTGCAAGCCGAGCCATTTTCTCATTCAGTTCCTGTTCCTGCGGAAACGGAACTCCAAGCTGTGACTTTGCAGTTTCAAACTGTTCATTCAAAGTAATAAGCTGTGCATTACTTCGTTCTAGATTCTTCTCAATAGCTTCAAGAGTATTGTCAATACGAATAATATTACCTATCTCCGAAGTACCCAGCGTAACCTGATAAGTCATTTCTCTCTGTAAATCAAGATGAAATTCATTTGTAAAACTGTCGTATGAGATTGACATATCAAACCCTTTGTACGAACCAATATCAATAGCCTCTTTACTTTTTAAAAGTTTACAAGCCGATAGAATCGCCTTCCCTGCGTTGTCCTTGTCTGTAAAGCTATTTTCCATTACAATCATTGGAGACATACCCTCAGTCACTACAGGCTGAGCCTTAAAGTGTTCAAGGTCTTTTCTGTAACCTTCAATTCTCTGCTCTGTCTTCACTATTCTTTCAGGGAAAAATTTTCGAACACCATCTTCAAGCTGATACTGTTGACTTACATAGCTTGCCTTTGATACTTTTAGCTTTGTGACTGCAACATCCAGGTCCATCTTTTCCTTGATAAGTGGATTTCCGGCACATAGAGCCTTTACTTCGGCATAAGAAAGCGTTGCTTCATCAACGTCCTCGCAGCTTCTGACCGGTGATTTACTCGACATGATCTGAGAAATAAATCTTTGTTTATTCTCGATTGTCTGGTCGGGTAAGAATGTAGCATTTCTGTCACACCCTCCCCAAAGAACCGTACATGAGAGTTTCCACTCATACGGCTCAAGTTTTTAAGAGTTTCCTCAAATTGTTTGGGAAACCGGCTCAACATTAATCAAGTTTCTTTTAAAGCAATAGGGGTGCACCATAGATTTTTCACCTTTTTCAGCTTTTTGTAGTCTAAAATCGGTTTCTATTGTGATTTTCTCACCACAAACTCTACAATAGCCTTTTTGCTCTTTCCACAATCTCGTTAGTATTTTTCTTCCTTTAATATTGTTACGCATACTGCGTTCTTCACGTTCCTCAAAGTATTCCTGCCAGCTTTCATCAAATGGATTTGCCTCAGATTTAATTTTTGTAAAGCGACGAATATCCGTGTTGGAGGCATAAACAAGACTAATATATGCATTATTATCGTTCCTTTTTATGGGAACAGCGAAAGTCCACGTTCTATTGCCAACCGTATGGAAGTATCGTTTTGCAATCCATTGACTACCTTTGTTGGGATGACGTCTTTTGCACCAAGTCCATAGAGCTTGCCAAACTTCAAAATCTAATTTTTCAAAAACCTTGCAAGAAACATTGTATTTATGATAATTGACCCAACCTCTGATAATCGGATTGAGTTTATTTATCAAGAATTCTTGCTTAAGTGAAGGGTTTTGTTTGATAACATTACGTATTTTCCCAACAACACTTTTATAGTTCTTTGACGATGGTTTAGTCAGTAGTTTATTATTATACATTCGGATATTACAACCCAAGAAGTCAAAACCGTCCTTGATGTGTGTTATTAATGTCTTTTCCTGTGACAGTTCCAAACCTCGTTCTTTTAAAAATTCGACTATTATCGGCATAACACCGTTTTGTAGTATTTCGGGTGTTTCTCCAGTAACGATAAAATCATCGGCATATCTGATGAAATTAACTTTTGGGAAATATGCCTTTTTATTGATTACTCGTTTATGATATTTTGCTTTAATTGCTGTTTCCAAACCGTCTAAAACCATGTTACAAATGGTAGGGGAAATAGCTGAACCTTGTGGACACCCACTTTCGGTAGCGAATAGAGTTTTTGTTTCTATGAATCCGCATTTTAGCCATTTTCGGAGTATTTCTTTATCCATAGGGATATTTTTCATTATCCATTTGTGACTGATGTTATCAAAACAACCTTTGATGTCACCCTCCAAAACCCATTTGGGGGATTTACCTTTGTTTAGACTTGTAAAGCACTGTTCGATTGCGTCTTGTGTACAGCGTTTTGCCCTAAACCCGTAAGAGTTAGGGTCTGCAGCAGTATCTGCAATCGGCTCTAATGCAAATTTATATACCGTTTGCATTGCCCTGTCTGTCATTGTGGGAATACTTAAGGGACGTTTCTTGCCATTCTTTTTAGGAATGTAAACACGTTTTAAAGGCTGAGGATTATATCCTCGTCTTTGTAGTTTTGAAATTGCTTCATATTTTGATTTCGGTGTTAACCACAATTCGCCATCAACACCTGCTGTCTTTTTACCTTGATTTTCTGTTACTCTTTTTACTGCTAATGCTTTTGCGTATAAAGAGTGAGTTAATAGATATTGCAAGGACTTAACCTTGTTGTATCTGCCCTCTTTTTGAGCCTTCACAATACGTATTTGTAGTTTTTTAACGTAGGATTTGGCTGTTTGCCATTCAATTTGGCTCCAACGCAAATCTGCGTCAGAAGCCGCACACATTTTACTGTTCATTTGCTTTGCTCCTTTCAAAAGTCTAAAAATTATCTTGTGACTAAAAACCGAATGGAAGTCTGCCCACTTTTGTGTCGGATAATATTTCAACCCATATCCGTTTCATTACAAAACGGCGTTTGCTTTTTCCATTTTCCTGTACCCGCACTTTTATCAGCATTCCTTACGGTTTGCCTGCCATTTGGCAAAAATACGGGCTTACCCTGTTCCACTTAATTAACAAATTGATAGCTTAGGTTCTACCTCTCCGCCGACAGTCATATATCCGTGTAACCCCACTATACAAAGGGTTAACTGACTGCATACCATTTTGGTTCAGGCTTTTCAGCAACTTTAGCCTGTTCTGCTTTAACGACGTTTATCAGTAGTTCATTTGCATTAACCATACTATCAAGCCTGCTCCCTAACCACCTTATTGCTGGCAGTAACGGTCGTTCCTCGCAGTTCGACCTTAAGGGCTACATTTTCATATCAGCTTACCACAAAACCGTTACCAGTAATGCAGTTGATATTAGGCTCAATCAACGGAATGATTGGTTTGGTCATAATGCCAAACAATTAACTAAGCGACTTCAGGTCGCACATAGAGGTAAGCGTCGAATGTTGCTTCAGTCATATAGCGAAATACTTCAACTTCCTTATTCTCATTCCCCTGACGGATAATACGGCCTTCACGCTGTAGGCTAAGTGCCCGCCGCCTTATCGCATTACTGCGGTAGGTTTGCAAACAATCGCCCCCAAACCGTACTTACAACTCTCGCTGTATACGGCTTTCCACTAATATCGCTCAATCTAACTTCCCATAGTGTATTTTTCTGTGACAGTTAAAGCAAACTGCAAGCGTTTTTCTGTTTCTCGCAATCATGAATGCTTCCCAAAATTTCTTACCTTTTAAATCTTTTAGCTTGCGTACATGGTGCATTTCAATCGGTACATTTTCAGCACCACATATCTCACACCGTCCAGATTTTAATCTATCCATAAGGCTTGTACTTGCTAAATGTTTTTTGCTATCGGGAATGTTGTCACAGGTTGAATTTCTTGCTGTTTTCTTTCTTTTAAAACCCTCATTGTAGAAAAGTCGTACTTTTTTCTCACCGCTTTTTGTTTTGTACCATATCCCAAAATCTTTATTTACCCTGAACTTTTCAGTAATTTTAGGGATATAGGTGCGGTACTTTGTGCAATAAGTTTTATACATACTGTATTCCATGATATATTTGAAGCTGTTAATAATTGAACTGTTATTTGCAATCGAGTAATAGTTATAGAAACCTCTAATTTCAGAGTTATATTTATCTAAAATTTCAAGGTCATCATTGTCTTTCAAGCTATATCTTGCTGTAGGCTTCCAGATTTCTTTTCCATTTACATAAGTTAATTTCATGGCTTTGTAATCCAAAAGTTTTGCCTTAATGGTTTCGGTAGCTATTTCTAATACAACTCGTCCAACGTAATCACGCTTCAATCTGCCCATACAGTCACGCTTTGAAAGATTGGATTTACGAACATAAATGTTATATCCAAGAAAATGTGCTGGTTTTCCTGCATGGGTTATCAACGTTTTTTCATTTGACAACTCTAACGCAAGATTTTCCGCTAAGAACTTGCGAATATCCTCTTTTATCTTTGCACAATCTTCTTTACTGCCAATTATACCAATGAGAAAATCATCAGCGTAACGGACATACTGCATTCGTTTATAGTCCTTATCCATTGCAATGCCATAGGGAATATTATTGCGTTCTTTTTCTATCTTTCTGATTGCAATTATGATATTTGCTTTTTTAACTTCATCTTCACAGGTTTTAAGTTTTCTAACAAGATTTCCTCTTTGGACTTCAAGTTTACGGTACGCTGGGTTTCTTTTTCTTTCAGTACCACAATTAAAACTATCTACATATATCGCCATTTTCTTATCAAACTCATTAAGATAAATATTTGCAAGTAATGGGCTAATAATTCCACCTTGCGGAGTACCTGAATAAGTCTTGTGAAATTGCCAATCTTCCATGTATCCTGCATTTAAGAATTTGCGTATCAAGCGTAAAAAACGGTCATCATTGATGCGTTTTCTAAGAATATTAATCAACACATTGTGGTTAATATTATCAAAGAAAGATTTTATATCGCCCTCAATGAACCATTTAACGCCTGTAAATTTTGCTTGTACTTGCAACAATGCAGTATGACAACTCTTGTTAGGACGGAAACCATGTGATGTGGGTTCAAAACACCCCTCATATATAGCTTCCAGTATCATTCTTACAACTTCCTGAACAAGTTTATCATTGAAAGACGGTATTCCGAGTGGTCTCATTTTTCCGTTTTTCTTTGGGATATACGTTCTTCTTGATGGATTTGGTTGATAGCTTTCATTTTTTAGTGCTTCAATCAGGGTATCAATCCTATTAAGGCTCATTCCGTCAATAGTTTGACTGTCCGTGCCTTTTGTCATATTTCCCTCATTGGCATATATTTTTTGATATGCTACAAGGTACATATCCCTGTTAAAGAGTATTCTGTATAACCGTTCAAACTTGTAATCCTTGTTTTTACTATGGTTAGATAAACTGTTTAACACGTTTTCGGGATTTCTCATAGTGTATCACACACCTTCCTAAATTAATGTTAAAGAATATTAACTGTTTCCCTTCGCCATGTGGACGGCTTTCCCGTCCTCGGACTACTACGGAAACTCCGTTGCCGTGCCGAATATTCAAAGGTCTGCACCTTATAGCCAAAGTAATGGCATTTCGGTTTAGGCAATCCCCGTTTAGCTGCATAATAACTTTTAGCGTGATAGGTTGTCGGATACGATTTCCGTCCTTTTATGCTTATTGCATATATGCCGTAATCTGTCTTTGCTTTCATTCCTGAACAGCGGAATAAAAGTATTACGGTATGACGATTTATAACTATCTTACGTCATAGTCCCGACACAGACCATTTGGACTGTCGTTCAACCGGTATGGGCTTTATCCTCATACCTATCGTTTCATCTCCCCATTCAGTCGCAGTCTGATAGTTGACTGACTTATGGCTTTACCGACGTGCTTTGTTCCCTGATATTTGGTTTCCCTCACAGGTAAATCGGTTGATGATAGACACATTAACAAAATTGTTGATGTTTAGACACTCGTCTACTTCCGTGCTAATGGAAGATTTATTATGCCGCCTTTACGGGCGCACGTTCCAGATCACTTGGGCGCCAGGGGCAATCCAGATGATGCAAAGCAATAAGCTTGTCCTGAATGTTTGTACCGGCACCGCATTTTGCTGTAGAACCAATCAGAACCCTGACCTTCCCCTGACGTACCTTGGAGAAAAGTTCTTTCTTCTTCACTTCTGTATCAGCTTCATGAATAAACGCTATTTCTTCTCTGGAAACACCCTTTCTGACAAGCTTGTCACGAATATCATCATAGAGATTGAAAGTTTCATCGTTTTTCGGAGTTGAAAAGTCACAGAAAACAAGCTGTGCAGATTTCTGTTCTGTTGTCCTGCCATAGATACGAAAAATGTTATCAATACAGGCATTTACCTTTGAACCATCCTCATCAGGCAGAAGATGATTGATAAGTCTCTGATCAAGACCTATCTTTCTTCCGTCGTTTGTTACTTTAAGCATATTATCTTCTGTCGGATCAACAGCCTTATCGTGAATAAGCTTTGCTCTTTCAGAAAGGTCAGAAACCATATCCTTCTGTGTGTCCGTTGGCTTTACAACTACATTGTGAAAGTGAGCTTCCGGAACAGGGAGATTAAGCATATCCGCTGTCTTTATATCTGCTGCTTCTTTGAATACATTCATAAGCTCAGGAAGATTAAAGAACTTTGAAAATCTTGTTTTCGCTCTGTATCCTGTTCCTTCAGGAGCAAGTTCTATTGCTGTAACAGCTTCACCGAAGTTTGCTGCCCACGCATCAAAGTTGTTCATACCCATTTCTTTCAGCTTATCAGCCTGTAAATAACGCATCATCGTATATAGTTCCGTCATACTGTTTGAAACTGGAGTTCCTGTTGCAAAGACGATACCCTTACCACCAGTAAGATCATCAAGGTACTGACACTTCATATACAGGTCAGCTGATTTCTGTGCTTCTGTCTGCTGAATACCGGCTACGTTACGCATTTTTGTGTACAGGAAAAGATTTTTAAAGCAATGTGCTTCATCTATATACATTTTATCAACGCCCAGTTCTTCAAAGGTAACAACATTGTCACGATTAGGAGAATTAATAAGTTTATCAAGCTTTGCTTCAAGGTTTTTCTTCGTCTTTTCAAGCTGCTTAACTGAAAATCCTGCTCCATGAGACTTGTCAAGACTTTCGATACCCTCAGTTATTTCTGTTATCTGATTTCTCATCATACGTTCCTGTCTTTCCTGAGAAACAGGTATTTTTTCAAGCTGTGAATGACCGATAATCACCGCATCATAATCACCTGTAGCTATCTTTGAACATAATCTCTTTCTGTTCTTTGCTTCAAAATCTTTCTTTGTGGCAACAAGAATATTTGCTGCTGGATATAGTCTTAAGAACTCTGCTCCCATCTGTTCAGTCAGATGGTTAGGCACTACGAAAAGCGACTTTGTACAAAGACCAAGTCTTTTACTCTCCATTGCAGAAGCTACCATCTCGAACGTTTTCCCGGCACCAACCTGATGTGCCAGGAGTGTGTTTCCGCCATACATTGTGTGTGCAATTGCATTGAGCTGATGAGTACGCAGCTTTATCTCAGGTGTCATTCCTGAAAAAGTTATATGACTTCCATCGTATTCACGAGGTCTTGTGCTGTTAAAGAGTTCATTATATTTGTTTACTAGCTTTTCTCTTCTTTCCGGATCTTTGAATATCCATTCCTTGAAAGCATTTTTAACTGCTTCCTGTTTTTCCTGCGCAAGCATAGTCTCCTTTTTGTTAAGAACGGAAGTTATTTTTCCGTCAGGCTGTTCTACACGGTCATAAACTCTTGTATCACGAAGATTAAGAGTATCCTCAATAATTGAATACGCATTTTTACAGGTTGTTCCGAATGTCATACTTGCCATAACGTTATTACGGTCAACATTCTTTCCTTCGATGTTCCACTCGGAAGTAAATTTTGAAAAGTGTACATCAAACATTCGCTGCATAAAGCGCGGAACCTGAAGAGTATCGCAGATAAATTTTTTTACTGTGTCTGTATCGATCCATGTTGCACCCAGACGTACATCTATCTCACTTGCCGTAAGAGGTGTAGGCATAGCCTGTTCAAGTGCTTTGACATTTGCGGAAAATGTGTCATCCGTTGCAGCTGCAAGCTTAGCTATTTCAAGCTTTTCTCTGATATTGCCTGAAAGATATTCATCAGAAGTTGCATACAAAGGTTTTTCATTTTCATTCAAAACATCAGGAATCTGAAAAATAACTCCTCTGAGATCTGATACTATATCCTCTTCACTCTTCCTTGTCAGCTCTGCCATAAAAGAAATATCGACCTTCGCTTTTTCAGATATGGAAACTGCAAGTGCCTCTGAAGCTGTGTTAACACTTGTAACCTCAATCTTCTGCCTGATAGTTCTCTTGGTGAACATATCAGCCTTTCTTTCGAGATTTCCCTGTTCGTCAAGAACTTCAAGGGAACTTAAAAGATAATATGAGCTATCCTGTGAAAATGCTTTTAAATTGGCTGATGATGAAATCAGACCGTATTTATTTGCAAAATCATCATAAAGACGATTAAGTTTGTACTGCTGGTCCTTGATATCACTGTCGCTGTATTCGTTAAGCTGATAGTCGATCAATGTCTTTACGCAATCACGAAGATTTACAAGACCTTTGATTCTGTCCTCAGTAGCCTTTGGGAGTTCAACTCTGTTCATACGGCTGTTCTCACGATAATAAACATTTTCATCAACAACTGTAAAGGAGAAATTACGTACATTCATGTCGGCAGGTATACTCTCTGTCATCTTACCATCGGAAATTTCATCAATGTCAGCTTCAGGAATTTTACCTTTAATATTTTGGACAGCATTATTTAGCTGTTCTTTGAGTGAAGCTCCCTCAACAGGAACACACGCTGTTTCTTCAGAATTTCCGTACATTGAAAACTCTACACCCTGTTTCATTTCACCAAGTATCATCTCAGGATGCTGCTCAAAGTATTTGTTCACCGGTACTCCCTCAGCTGTCTGACCAATATTCACCCAGTCAGGTTCAATATCAACCATCCTGTCACGCTTCTGAAAGAAGATAATATCAGAAGTAACCTCTGTTCCGGCATTTGACTTAAAAGCATTATTCGGAAGTCTGACAGCACCAAGAAGCTCTGCTCTCTGTGCAAGATATTTTCTGAACTTACTGTCATTTTTATCTAGAGTTCCCTTTGAAGTTACAAAAGCAACAACACCCCCAGCACGAATTTTATCAAGGCTCTTTGCAAAGAAATGATCGTGAATATTGAGGTTAAGCTTATCATAACGTTTTTCAGAAAGCTTGTAATCTCCGAAAGGCACATTTCCAATAGCTACATCAAAAAAATTATCCGGAAAAGCTGTCTTTTCAAAACCACAGACCTGAATATCAGCAGTCTGGTATAGCTGCTTTGCAATTCGTCCGGTTACTCCATCAAGCTCAACACCGTAAAGTTTGCTGTCACGCATAGCTTCAGGCATAATACCGAAAAAGTTTCCGACACCCATTGACGGTTCAAGTACATTTCCTGATTTAAAGCCAAGGTTTTCAATACCATGGTATATAGAATTGATTACGACAGGTGACGTATAATATGCATTCAGCGTACTTGATCTTGCACTTTCGTATTCATCGGGAGAAAGCAGTGATTTCAGCTCATTGTATTCACTCGACCATTCAGATTTTGTACTGTCAAAAACATTGGATAAACCGCCCCATCCAACATATTTTGAAAGGATCCCCTGCTCATCCGGAGTTGCAAGACGATTTTCACATTCAATTGTATTTAAAAGCTTAATTGCTTCTACATTGTTGTGGTATTTGGTTTTTGCACCACCAGCACCCAAGTCATTATCAGTAATGTGAAAATTATGCTTTGAGATTGGAGTAGCTTCGGGATTATCCTGGTTTACTGCTTCCACGTCAGATATATCAGTCTTCTTATTTATTTCCTTTTCTGCAAAAACATCTTTAACAAGCTCCTGCATTGTTGCATATTCAGCTGGTGTAAGCAAGTCACGTGCATCAATGCTGTTTGTAAGATTGCCAAAGGTATCAGGAATAACAAACCTGTTACAACCCTGGCCATCAGTTTCTAGAATGATTCGTTCTTGGCTCTTTTCCGTTTGAGTGACTCCGACTGCAGCAAATCGTTCCCACATTTCAATAGTCGCAAATACTTCAATTTCTGCAATATGGCTGCCTGAAAATTTCGGATTATCACTGTCGTACATTTCCTTTGAAAGCTCAGCATTCTTATCCATTAATCCATACTGTGTCAATACCTTTATTGCTTTTTCATAATGAAATTTATCCACAATGTCATTTCTGTAGTTTGCTATAACATACTTAGCGTGAAGAATTCTGTCATTTATATCGTCTGAGGTAATATACCTGTGATCATCAAGCAGCTCGGCAGTATATTTTGCTACTTCATTCCATGTGTAATTTACAGGCTGTTCTCCGTTATCAGTTTTTATACGGATACAAATCCCTTTGCTGTCATGATCAACAAAACCAATATCACCATTACCACTATGACCGCCGGTACCATATTCTTTTTTAAGATAATTCGCAAATTCCTTTGTATCAGGTTTATTTTTGCGGTAATACTCATCAATACGGAACTTACCGTCTAAAAAGCCACTGCCACGCATAATTTCATCTCTGAGAGCTGAAACAGTATTTACATTACCAATGAAAAAAACTGGCTTTGGCTTTGTCGGTTTTTCAATCGGAATATTCTCACCGAAAAGAGAAAGTTGGACCTGTCCGGCTTCTTCCTGTTCTGGTTCAATATCAAAGAACTCATTTTCGGGCATAAAAAAAGCAGTACGTTCAGGAGTTTCCTCCGTTTGTACTGCTTCTTCAATATTTAGCTGTATATGAGTTCGTTCATTATTATCTCTTCTGCTGAATGTTTGAGATTGTTCATCAGTCCCACCCATTTCATCTGATCTGTCGCCTTGAGCTGTTCCGTCACTCCTGCGGACTTCATCATATCCGGAAGCATTCTCTCCAGTCTGATCTTCGCCGTCTGATCTATCTCCCTGAGATGTTCGTCCAGTGTTCCCTTTATCAGCATTGCCTGATATAGCGGATTGTGATTCTCCCTGAGGTATTTCTTGCGAAGCATTCCATACCTGCCTATCTGTTCCCCCTCCGGTATGCTCAGGTTCGGAAGATAGGTCTGTGTTTCCTCGTTCAGAATGTACTCCATTCCATTCTCCTTGATTGTTTTCGGCAATTTCTTTTCGCTCATATTCTTTGCTCCTTTCAAAATCTTTAAGTGTTCGTTCAATAGTTCTTAATACCTGTTCAGACAGGTCGCTTACGGCTGTTCCAAGTACTGACATTGCTTCGATACTGTTAAAATCGTGTATTTCTCTGAAATCATCCTCGTCAAAATATGCGGACGGTTCATATCCGCAACGAGATAAGAGAGAGTATGAAAGACTTGTTTCGAGAAGCTGTTCAAATTCAACCTGAACATTGAAATCATCAAGCTCCTCTAAAAATGTGCCATTGGTTGCATTCAAAAGCTCTTTTGAATAGTCTGCCGAGTATTTTATTGCAAGCTCGTGAGCCTTGTTGATAAGGCAACTGTCAATACTTCCGGTTAAAGAACCGAGAGCGTTTCCGACAAGCTGTTTGTTTTCCTCCGTAATGCTCCAGAAGAAAGGCTCCTTTGAACGGTCATTCCTAGGACTTGTGTCTGCAAAGTCAAACACATATCTCAGGCGGGTTTTGTCCTTGCTGTCGTCAATAAGGGCGATACCCTTACTGCCACGCTTGACAAATCGGTTTGCGATGTCCTCACGCCCCCAAGTGTCGTATTCGGCACAAGCGAAGGCATTCGGACGTTGGTGGTGTATCATCATCTGGTCTTTGAAACGGTACTTATACAGCCTTGCCGATGTGACGAGGAACGAACGGAAGTAATCCGTATCGCTCCAAAGCCGCTTTGAAGCCTTTTCAGAAACCTGTTGATACATTTGAAGTTTTGTCTGCATTTTGTCCTCCTTTAGTATAATAACACTTTAAAGTCAAAAAGTAAATATGAAATAGTGAATTTTTGATTTTTCGTGTTTGTGTATAAAAATACCCCCTGATTTTTGTGGAATCAGGGGATTATATGTATCAAATAAATTGTAAAGCTCATTAAAATTCACTTAACAAATTCAATTCTTTTATTTGCTCACACCAGCCTTCGATAGTTGACTTAACATTTAAAAGTCCTTGAAGATGCATTAATATATGTGTAGAATTCAATAAGTAAATAAAAGATATAATATCTCTCGCTGTTTTAGCTTTTTCTTCTATGGTAAGCATTTCTACAAAATCAGTATCTGAACCACCTCGTGCCCTTTCTTCCATGTGGCTTTCGCCATTAAGCACTAACCGATACATTAAATTTTTAAAATATATTTTAAATATTGGATGTGGTAATGTATTAAGTATGGTTTCATCACAAGAAACATCGTCAATTCCTTTTTTATATACAAATGTTGAGTATGTCTCCAATACTCTTCGCATTGTATTTCCAATAGTCATTTCTTGAGCTATTGGTGCAGAACAACCAAAAAAATATATTTGCTCTAGCATATTTGAATATTCATTTCTCTTTTTGTACTTAAAATCTTCTAACGATTTTTGACATAATTCCATAAGTTTATAGGATCCAATTCCATTACCATGAATTCGATTTGCATTGTTTTTCACCTCTTCACAGATCTTCTCTAAATCAAAAAAAGCTTGAATATCGTGTGTTAACAATACTATCTTCGAGTTAATATTAGCACAAATTATGGTATTAAGTTTTTCTTTAAGCAAAGACATTATTCCTATTTTATTTTCACGATCAAAACTTGATACAGGATCATCTATTAGCAAGAATACTTCTTCAGAATATGATTTGCTTTTTTCTTTTTGGCGGAGTATTTCCGTGAAAAAATAGCAAATTGCAATAATGTTTCTTTCCCCAACTGATATATCATTCGGTTTTACTTGATGACCATTTGAATATAATTTGTAACATCCATCTTCACTTCGTACTTCTAATCTACCATTAGCAAAGAATACATATCTCAAGCTCATATTAATTAGTTTAAGTGCTATGCTAACACTTTTTTTCTGATCAATTAATTCATCCAATATGCCTTTTTTCTGCCCAGAAAGTATATTTGCAGCATCAATGTTATCTTTAGCTTCTCTTTCTTTCGTTTTTTGAACACTAAATGAATTATAGTAATCAATAATTTCATAATAGGCAATGCTATTATTAAGTTTAAGTAATTCATTTCTTAATAATACTGCATCTTCTAAGGGTTTATTATATTCTTTTCGTATCTGTTCAAGAACAAACAATGCATCATTAAGAACATTTAATTTTTCATGTATCCCAATTTGCTTCAAATTTATTGGTGTAAATGGTTTATTAATCTTAAGCTGGATCATATTATTAAATCCATTAATTGCATCATTGAGTTCCTGCAATTTATTTTTACAATTCTCTAGAACGTTTGGTTTTAATGCAACATATTGCTGAAATTCAATTTCAATTTTACTGATGAATAAATCATTCAAAGCTTTTTTATGCTCTTCAACTTTTTTTGATAATACTTTTCTAATGCTATTATAAAGAGCTTCTCTGTATTCTGAATTAATTGGCTGAAGACAATAAGGACATTCCAGTGTTTCTTTGGATGCAAATGAAATACTCATCTGATTAAGCAAATCATCCTTTCCATCATCAATTAGTGAAAACAAATATTTTTCTCTCTCATTTAATTCAGGTCGTTCAATCTTCTCCCCAAGAAGAACGACTGCTTTTTCCTCAATTATCGTTATTTTATAATCATGCTTCACTGGAGTCTCAATTTTACCAGTTCCTGATTCAGCTTTTCGCATTAACGATATTTTTTCATCATACTCATGAATAATTTCATCTAAAGATTTTGTTGGTTTATTGCGTACAATTTCTTTATAAGTGTTATCATTAACAGAGGCATTTCTTCTACGTGAACTGTCAATAGTCCTAAATCTACCAGCCCAGTGATCATCCCCAGATAGCGCAAGATTCATCTTGTTAATATAGTATTGCGGAGCAGTAATTAATGTAGGTTCTGTGTATTGCTTATAATTGTCTTCTATTTGTTTACGTACTTGTTCAGCTCTATCATATTCTGTTTGAGCTACAGCTATTTTATCATCTAATCCAACCTGTGAGCCAAACATAATAATTGTATCCAAACCATCTTCTTGTAGACGAATGTTCCTTTGAACATAATCCTCATTAAATACATAAACTTGTCTTTCATAAGAGTTTTGTAAAATTGAAATAACTCTATTCTGATTATCAAGAAATTCTGATTCAGACAATTCTGGTACCATACTTCCACTTGCTCTTAATACAGCCTTGGAAATAGTGCTCTTTCCAGTCCCATTTTTACCATAAATTAAAGATATCCGTTCTTTGATATCTGAAAAAAGAGGTAGAATAGTATCATTTGTGAAAGCCGCTCCTTTTAGTTTTAAATTGTATATTTTTTCAAACATCTTATTCTCCATTTCTCCAAAATAAATTTTTTCAATTTTTTATGTATTTATTCATAATCCAATTATCTCTATAAAAGTGAGTCGTAAAAACTTCTATCGCTTTTACGATTCAATTTTACTTATTGTACCATATTACCAGTAATATTTCAACATTTAAACTAAAAATATTATAAATTTTAATTAATTCTTCGTTATACCATCTGCAATCCGTCTCCCCGTACTGTCATAAGTATGCCCGTTCCTGTCAATCACCAACTTCTTGCCCTTACTGAAGTGCAAGAATAATCGCCAATTTATCAGCACTATCAACACTCTCATACGTTTCATTATCATATTCATCTCTTTTATCTTCTAACATGTCATAACCTCCCCAAATATGTAAAACGCCCTGCATACACAGGGCATCGCAGTTATTCTGAAAAACTCCCTTTGAAGTTTTGCTCACAGAACTCCTGCTCAGTAATCCCATCAAGCTTCCCTACAACACATTCCGCAATGTCAATCATATCTTTATCTTTAATATTTGGTATCATTTCAAATAGATTATTAATCGTATCATCCTTTGTATCACCCAGCGCAACACAAATCAAATTGATTTCTTCAACTGTAAAACTCATATCTCCATCCCTTTCTTTGTCTGAACGTCCTTATCCTTTGACATAGAATGCTGTCGTTCCTTTGACTGCCTTAGTTTATCGTGTAATGATGGCTTCCTTTCCGGTTTGATCTCTGGTTTTACACGCTCATTCTTCACTTCCGTGCACATATCCGTCAGTGAAACAGTTTCACCTTTTCTGACCTCATCTTCAAGCTCAGACATTGACGGAGTATTATTGATAATGCCATCAAAATTGTTGTCGTTCTGCTCAACAACATCCTCAATGTTCTTCACCTGCAAGTTTGCACGGTCTTTTTCAAGAAATGCTATCTCAGAGAAACCTACCGTATCGCAATAGTGAGATGAAATATTACCCTTATCCTGAATTACAACAATATCGCTTACTGAGAGCGAATGTCCCTTGAAATCACCAGGACGATCAATGTTGAACTTCTCATACATATCTTCAAGAAGCTGTTCCTCGCTCTTTTGCTTATCATCGGATACATTCAAAGCATATACAAGCGTATAGTTATCCTTATTTGGATTAATCCCCTTATCCTTTAATCTACTAAGTGATTCAAAACGAAGGTCATGAACATCACGATTATTATTAAGCTGATATATGCCAACTGCCTTTATATTTTCACCCCAAAGCTGTGCTTCAAATTCAGGTTCTTTGTCTTCTAGTTCCTTGTAATGCTCATTAATTTTAAGAAATCTGGACCAATCCTCTGTTTTTATCCCGTACATACCTCTGTGCTGCTCAATATCCTGGACTGATACTGCAAGGCTTTGGGTGTTATCTTCATGAAGCAGATATACATTCTGTTCATTTGCGAATAGTTCAAGTGCTTTTTCTGTACTCAAAGGAAGCATACCGTCACAAGTGTAGCCGAAGCTGTTTGTGTGATCAACGGTTACACTATCGTCAGGCATTTTAACACCATACATAGGTGTATCAATCTCTTTCTGTATTTCATCCACAGCAGCTTCATTAATGGATTTTTCAAGATCACGCTCTTTCTGAATTACTTCCTTTGCAAAGCTGTCTGCAAGTACCGGATGTGACTTATCTGCAAAATGACATCCGCTGAAATTTCCAAACGGAAAATTCTCTACCTGTGTCATCTTGTCTATTGCCCATTTCTGAACGTCATTGCCGTATCTTCCATCAATTAAGTTCCTGTTTTCTAGAGAATTCTTATTGTGGACAACCTGAAATGCAGTTACCAGCGCAACTCTGTCAAGTGGAAATTCAAGCAGAACCTGCTCTGCCGCCTTTTGTGCTTCAAAATGCGTACCGTATTTTACTGGAGTTGAATTATCCGAGATAGCTTTTTCAATAGCACTGTTACAACGCTGATTTTCTCTGTTACTGATTAAAAAAGCTTCAATAGCATTTTCACCTTTGCTTCTTGCAGTCTGCAAATCCTGCAAAACTACAGGAATGTCAAAGTGATTGATCTTCGGACGTGCCTTTTCAGCTTTATCAATCATATCAGTAAGCTGTGAAATATCAACGCTTGCGGCGAGTTTTTCCTTACAGAAATTTATGAGATAGCTTTTTGAACCTGTTGTAAGCGTTCCATTTGAAGCAATCTCCTTAAGAATGTATTTATCGTCAAAATGCGGATGTGGTTCGACTGAAACCTTTGGCTGTTCGGGGAACTTTTCGGTAACCTTGCTTGAATTTTCTTGTCCTGTCAGTGACTTTTCCTTTCCTGTAACCGCTGAAATTGCTATCTTGTACTCCTCTACATTTTTCTGACCGATTGTCAAAGTAGTTTTATCACCGTTAATACGTCCACTAAAAGGAATATCATTATCGGTAAGATATTTTGCAACCTTTTCAGCCGTTTCTGACTTTAAACGAAAATACTGCTTGTCTTCAATATCGGAGTAAGCAGCATTTCCTATAATATTTGAATTTTTATCTGTTTCAGGGAGGCTTACGGTCTGATCCTGCTCCTTTTCTTTTCCCAGAATTAAATCTGTAATATTATTTATAAAATCATTTGCTGTGGATCTTATTGTTTCAAGTGATGATCTGAGTTCCGGAAGATCTCTGCCTGAACCCCAGCTTGCAACATAGGCGAAACTGTAATCCGAAGTATCAATACCGAAGTGCTGACATACTGTATATGCGATGCTTTCAGCTTCAACTTCCTCAGTATTTCGATCTTTAGGCTTATCAAGATTTGATTTCTTAAGATCAAGATTATGAAGCTTTGCATGAGCAATTTCATGAATAGCTGTCTTGATCGTTTGTACCTCTGACATGTTTACGTTGATGGCAATAGCGTTTTCTGCTTTATCAAAATACCCTTTAGCACCGTTTTCAATCTGTTCAAAACGTATGGGAACAAGCGAAATCTCTTTAAGTGTTGCAAAGAATTTTTCATAGTCCTTTACTTCACCCTCCAGTTCATCAGCTCCGATCTGCGGAAGCTCCTTGCCGCTCGTCTGTGATACATCAAATACAGAAACCACCTTAAAAGAAGGAATCTTTATTTCAATATCTTCTGTAACTGGCTTTCCGTCCTTATCAAGAACGGGAAGCTGAGTTATCTCATCAATCTTAGTCTGTTCCTTTTTTATAGTGTAAGGTGCAGGCGCAAAGATCTGTATTCCCTTCTCCCCTTTATTTACGTTTCTTTCAAATTTGTTTTTCCATGAATTAAAGCCGGCAACCAATGTGGCATCCGGCTTCTGCATAGCGATAAGCATTGTGTTGTTGAAGCTGTAGTTGTGGAACCTAGACATTGTATTTAGATATGACTTAAATTTTTCTCCATCAAAAAGTTCTTTAATACCTTGTTCAAGCTTATCTGTAATTTCTTTTGTTCTATCCTGAGATGACATCTTTTCAATATTCGGCATTATTTTTTACCTCCCTTGTCTTTTCCCTGAGCAAATTCCAGCTTAAAGTTTACATACTGTCCTGTATCGTCAAGACAGACAGTTGCATCGTACTTTTTTGCTGTTTTCTGAGAGTACATACCATAAACATCTACCTTCCCATTATTAATAAGAGCCATCGCCATTTCCTTTGTGAAATCCTTACGGGCAGATTTAAAGAACTTATTGTCTCTCCAGAAAATGAAACCACAATCTTTATCCTCACATGAATAAGCTTTTAGGGTAACGACAACATCCTTTCCGCAACGAGGACATTTTCCGATTACCTCACCTTTGCTGTCACTTTTAGCGATCTTACTTTCATCAACACTGTTCTTTGCAACTGAAATAATATCCTCCGTAAGCTTCTGAATGTCTGCCATAAACTGCTGCGGAGTAAACTTACCCTGTGATATAAGAGAAAGCTTATTCTCCCAATCTGCTGTGAGTGCTGGAGACTTTACTATGTCAGGCATTACGGAAATAAGATCCTTTCCGCTTTCAGTTACAATCAGGTTTTTCTTTTCACGCTTAATAAATCCCGACTTTGTAAGTTTTTCAATTATACTCGCTCTTGTTGCCGGAGTACCAAGACCGGAACGTTCAACTTCTTCAGTAATTTCATCTGTTCCCGCTCGTTCCATTGCAGAAAGCAGCGTATCCTCTGTAAAATGCTTTGGTGGCTGAGTGAAATGCTCTGTTACATCTGATGTGACCGTGAAACTGTCTCCCTCACTAATATCAAGAGAAGCGATTTCTTCTTCATCATCGTCCCTGCACTTCTGATATGCCTTAAATCTCTGCATGACAGCTTTCCAACCGTCAGATACATTATTTCTTCCTCTTGCTATAAAACAATAACCGCAACAACTGATTTCAGCCGTAACGGTTTCATAAACATATTTTTCGGAGGTCGAACAAAGTAGCTTGTTTGCGATAAGGAACAGAATTTTCTTTTCTCCGTCCGGTACCTGGTCAAGATTGATACAACCAAGCTCTTCGGTTGGAATAATAGCATGGTGGTCACTAACCTTCTTACTGTTGAGTACCTTTGAAATATCAGTCGTAAATGAATAGCCACTGAAATGAGGAATTTTCTCAAGTACAATACTGATAATCTCTTTTACAGTATCACTCATATCATCAGTAAGAAACTGACTATCCGTTCTTGGATAGGTCACGAGCTTCATTTCATAAAGAGACTGTGTATAGTCAAGTGTCTGTTGTGCTGTAAATCCATACAGACGGTTTGCTTCTCGCTGAAGTGTTGTAAGATTATAAAGTCGTGGAGCATTGACTGTTTTTTGTTCCCTTTTTATCAAAGCAACATTAGCAGTCTTGCCGTCACAGGCTGACTTGATCATGTCTGCTTCCGACTTATCTTTGATTTTTTCAAGAACTGCATCCAAGCCATCCGATTTAAGATGAACATTGAAATACTTTTCTTTTTTAAACGAACTGATATTGTTTTCACGCTCATAAAGCATTGCAAGAGTAGGTGTCTGAACCCTGCCGACATTCAACGTTCGGTTATACAGGCATGAAAAAAGACGGGTAGCATTAATTCCAATAATCCAGTCTGCTTTTGCTCTGCACAATGCTGAATGATAAAGATTATTGTAATCCTTCCCGTCTTTTAGGTTCTTGAAGCCATCCTGTATTGCACTTTCCTCCATTGATGAGATCCAAAGTCGCTTGAATGGCTTTTTACATTTTGCCTGATCGTAAACCAAGCGGAAAATAAGCTCACCCTCACGCCCGGCATCCGTTGCACACACGATTTCATCAACGCCCTTACTGTTCATTAGATTTTTCAAAACTCCCAACTGCTTGTTCTTGTCTGCCGATACGGCATACTGCCATTCAGTCGGAATAATCGGCAGGTCGGTAATGTTCCATTTCTTGTAATTTTCATCGTACATATCTGCGTCGGCAAGTGCGACAAGATGACCGATACACCAAGAAACAACGTAACCGTTGCCCTCAATATATCCATCTTTGCGTTCATGGACTTCAAGAGCCTTTGCAATTGATTGAGCTACACTCGGTTTCTCGGCAATAACTAAAATACGATTTGCCATAGGTTTTCCTCCTTTGATTTTGGGTAAAAGAAAAGAGCCTACGTTTAAAGCGTAAGCTCTATGTATAATATTTGCTATTTTATTAATTGTGCGGCAAAAACACTGTCAACCGCTTTGTCTATATCATCTAAACAATCAATTCTTTTATGTACTATTTCACTCTTCGGTTTAATACCAAGAAGAAATTTTTTATATTTCATCAACGATTTCTTTATTCTATGTTTTGCAATAATTATTCCTATACGTGAAATGTTATTACACATTTGAAGTTCCTTGTCAATTTCAGTTATACAATTAATAAGCATTGATTTTTTGTCGTAATTTCTTTCTTTGAATCTCATCTCACCGTATGAATGAGCACCCAATAATTTTTCGTTTTGGAATTCACAGAAGTACTCGTCAATTTCTATATGTGGGAAAACAATATAGCAAATGGATAGCATTTTGTCAGAAACACCATACTTCTTTTGATGATAAAGAGAAGTAAAGCGGAAATAAGTATTTCCATATAGTAATTTTAGAATTTCTTTCTTACTTTGTGGAAGGTCAGCACAATTTTCGTGATCAAGTAAAGCTAGCCGCATATAGTCTGGTTTTTCTAACAAAAAATCTTGATCCAGTCTTTCAGAGTATAACTCTATTATCCTATCGACAGCTTCAGATTTTTTTAAATCAATTATTTCCTCAACATAGCATTTATTGACTGTCTTGTTTTCTATATCGGGAAGAGTAGGAGCTTTGCTTGCAGAGAAATTGTTAACACCGCTACTGTCTATTTGTTTCTTAAGCTCATTAAAGCTAAAAAGAATTAATAAATCACCAAAAGTTAGCACTCTATCAAAATACTCTAAGTGTGTAATTGAAAAATTATCATTTTCATTAATTCCGTATTTATATGGGAAAAAGCCACCCCTTGAGCTAATATCAGGACTTGATTTTCCAATTTTACAAAACGTTACTCCGCTGTTTTCTGCCTCGCATAATTCATCAAGTGATAATGCAGTTGTATCATTATTCAAAAACAATTCACTTCCTTACAAATAATTTATCTAGCTAAATTTACTATCCGTTTACTATTATACCATTGTATAGTCGGAAAAACAATAGGATTTCGTCACTATGTACCAAGTCTGATTTCTCAGACTTGCAAGTCTTATTCATCCTCCTTATCCTCATTCACCAAAACATCATCAAGCTCATCCTCGTATTCATCGTCTTCATCATATGAAATCTTTTTAGAATTACTGTTCTTCTTTCCCTTATATATTTTAAAATAATATAACGCACCACCACCTACAAGTAAGAAGAATATCAAAAATAATAAAGTATTGATCGCATTATTCTTTGGTTTTGTCTGATTATCATCAGATTTTTCTTTTTTATCTTCAGTACCCTCAACAGATTTTTGATTTTTATCTGTCACATCAGGAGCTTTATCTTTATCCGTGACGCCAAACTCCCATTCTGCATCTTTAGGAACATCCTCAGCAAACGCCATAAGATCATACTCATCCACTATGTTTAAAAAGTATACATTTTCTTTACCTGTACTGTCTTTATCAACTATCAGATAGAACGTATTTCCGTTCTTGGACTGAACAGTGAGAAACTGACGGTCAACAACATCATTGTTCTTATCTTCAAGTAGAATACCATTCCCAAGAGGAATTCCTAATTTCTCTATCACTTCTTTACTCAAATCATCCGGAGTAACCGTTCCACCCCCAGAAGTTGTTTCAGTTACAATAGGCTTTGTAACATCAAGTGTTATCTTTTCAGAAGAAACAATATTCGTTACTTCTGGAACACTGGTTGTTTCTTCTGCATAAGTTTTTATGCCTGGCATAGAAAATGCTCCGCATAAAACAGCTGCGGAGCAGATCATATTAATTGTTTTTTTCATTTTCATTATTCCTTTCTTCATTAGAATTTACTTTAAAAAGCTTGTTTTCAGGTCTGTTTTTTGCAACAATAGCAGCGAGTTTCTTTTTAAGTTCATTTCCGCCAAGATTATAAGAACCTACGATCTGCAAAATACGCTGGTTTTCAAGTTCTTCTACCCTGCGTACAGCTGCTTTTTCCTTTTCAAGAATATCCGCTTTCTTTTCACGAACTATATCGAGTTCTGCATTTGCTTTTTCAAGTTGCTGCTCTGTTTTTTCAAGTGCTGTCAATTAATTCTCCCTCCGTTAAAATAAATATGGTTTATTCCCTCTGTTTTCAAGCATAACAACGTACAAGTCATATACTCCTGATGATTCAAGATTTGATCTGACAATGCTGTCAAAATCCTTTGTAGTTAAAGTTACATCAAGTATATAATAATCATAAAATACAGTAACCTCTATCAAATTACCGTTAATATCTGTTTCGGTGTAGGTGTATGAACGTACTTCGTGTGTTGACACAATATTCACCTGATATAACTCATTGTAAATCTGATTGATCTTATTTTCAGTATCAGAATCAAATTTAAAAGCTATTTTCATTGCACTCAGATACGAAATCAGTTTATAAGGATCATGTCCTATTTCATCAAGGTGATATTTGTATTCGCTCCAGCCTACATAGTAATCCGGAATATGATTAAGATAATCAGAAAGGCCGTTCTCCAGGTTAATCAGATGATTATTAGCGGTATAAATATCATCATCCTTCGCTGTATAGCTTGTCGCTAACCTTGTCATTCCTGTATCTGCAAACGATGCGCAGCACGATGAGCATATTGTACCGAATATCGTTAATACAATAAGAAAAATTATAATCACAATTATTGCACATTTATTTGAAACAACAGTTTTAATTATTTTCTTACCTGCTTGTTCTACAACTTGCCCAACCTTTTCAGTTACTTTTGCAGTCTCCTTAGCTGCCTTGACCTGATTTTGTTTTTGCTGAGATTTTTTCATTGCCATTTTTACAGCAGCCTTTTTATCAGAACGAAGCTCAGGGTTTTCAAGAATTGCCTTGTGATAGGAAAGTTTCTGTTCAGTTTTATCCCTTTGAAACTTCAGATTTGAGACTTTACGGTAAGGTGCTGCCTTAATATTCTTTTGAGCCATCTTTAAAGCACTCTCAGCAGAATGAAGAGCATGCTCACCAACCTTTTCAGTATAGTGTGCAGCTTTTAGTGCAGAGTTATCATCTTCATACTTTGAAATCTGATTATGAACAAACCCTGAGACTGTCGTATCAACCTTTTGATGTACCTTTTGGGCACCATTCCGGATAAATAATTTTTTATCAGCAGATTTAACTCTGTCTTCAAGTTTCAGATTTCTCCTGGGCTTTCCGTCTTTCTTATTTTGTTGTTTTGTAAAAGTTATTACCTTTTCAGTAGGAAGCTTATCTTCAGCCTTTTCAATCTTTTTTTCAATATCTGAGAGCTTTTTCTCATCCTTGCTGACCTTGCTTTTCAGCTTTTCTTCAACATTTTTCGGAGTTTTATTATCTGATGCATTTTTAAAGTCTAATACCCTGTCATCATTTTCATTTTGGAAACTTTTAACTATAACTGAGTGTTCCTGAATTGTATTACGGGTTTTGCCGTTATGAAGCTTGTTCTCAGAAGTATCTGATGCTTGTCCAGCCATTATGTGTCCTCCTTTCTTTGGATTTTATATTGCATAATATTCATTAATATGATATAATCATATATGTAACAATTGGCTTTTAAAAGGAAGATAAAGGAGAATCAAAGTGATGTTATTCATACTTGACTTACTTCTGGCAGCCGTAATTCTTGGGATAGCTTTCGGTTTGTCAATGATAAGAGCATTCATGGTTCGTATCAATGTCATAAACAGTGCTTGCCTTGCATTATTCAGTGGCATATATCTGTATCTTGGGAACAGATATATTAATACTTTCTATAATTTTAAGATTCATCCGGCAATCTGTCTGGTTATCGGAATTGCCGTGTTTTTATTGACCTACATAGCTCAGAAAACGAAAGTTGGATTCTGGATATTTACAGTCTTATTCTCAATTGCCTGGGCATTTGTTTCCGCGATGATAATATATATTTTCGCAACAGAGGATATGGTCTGGTTCTGGGTGGTGTTTGTTCTTTCATTAATAATAAATGTAAGTTCACATATAAGATCAAGAGCCTATGATAACAATTCAGTAATATATGATCAGCAATAGGATATGTAGCAGCCGTATACGGAGATTGATATAACCTCCGTATACGGCTTTTGTTATAAGTGTTCGTCTGTGCTTCGTGAAAACTGTAAAAGAGACATCGCTATTACTCCGATTGTTCCGCCTTACACTACACCACCTATAAAAATTAACCAATTCATCAGATAAACTCCTCCTAGTTAACATAGTAAACATCTGATGATGTCTTTTTCTTTCCGCGATTAAACATTACTTTTGCACCTACAGCCAGAACTGATCCGACTGTGATACATATCATCTTTATTTTCATTGAAAGCTTCTTCATTGCTGTTCCTCCGTTTCTTCAAGTTTTGTTGTCATTATGCGATAGAGCGTTGTATCCTTCGGAAATTTATCGACGAACGGAATAATTACATTTCCATAAAAGATAAGTCCTTCACCGGCACCTGAGTTTGTAACATATGATAGCTGATGAGGAGAGATATTGAGCTGCTTTGCAAGGATTTGTCTGTCACCGCCAGCCTGATTTAGCATATATATGAAATCAGAATTTTCAAAGATATTTTCAATTTCACGGCTTGCAAGCAGATCCTTGACATTCTGAGTCAGACCTGTGGGAATGCCTCCCCATTTTCTGAAACGTTTCCATATTTCAACGGAATATGCAGCTGTCTGTTCTTCCTTAAGAAGCAAATGGAACTCATCTATATAGTAGCGGGTTGATTTATGCTCTGAACGGTTTATGGTCACTCTATTCCATACGCAGTCCTGAACAACAAGCATACCAAGTTTTTTGAGCTGTTTCCCAAGTTCCTTGATGTCAAAACAGATAAGACGGTTATTCATATCAACGTTGGTTCGATGGTTAAATACGTTAAGAGAACCTACAACGTACATTTCAAGAGCAGTCGCAATGTTCTGTGCTTCTGGTTCAGGTTGCCTGAGAATAATATTGTAGAGATCTTCAAGTACCGGCATTTCTGCTTCATCTGGATTTTCAAGAAAATCACGGTAAACAAGTCTTACGCATCTGTCTATGATAGTCTTTTCAATAGGCTCAAGTGCGTGTTTTCCGCCGACAATAAGTTCACATAGTGAAAGAATGAAATCTGACTTCAGAGCAAGAGGATTTTCATCTTCTGAATAATTCAGATTAATGTCAAGCGGATTAATATACTGGGTTGAAGTTGGCGATATCCTTATAACCTGACCTTTTAGCTGATTCACAAGTGGAAAATATTCAGCTTCCGGATCACAGATTATAATATCGTCTGTTGTTGTCAGAAACGCATTTGCAATTTCTCTCTTGGCAGAGAATGACTTACCGGAACCAGGGGTACCAAGAATAAGTCCATTAGGATTTTTGAGTTTCTTCCTGTCACAGAGAATCATATTGTTTGAAATCGCATTGAGTCCGTAATACAGAGATTCTCCTTCCTGAAACAGCTCCTGTGTCGTAAACGGAACAAATATGGCTGTACTTGAAGTAGTGAGTCCTCTTTTTATTTCTATCTCATTTACTCCGATAGGAACACAGGCCATAATGCCGTCTTCCTGCTGAAAATCAAGTCTCTTGAGCTGACAGTTATATTTCTGGGCAATGCCTTGTTCCTGAAAGATAATATTATCAAGCTTTCTCTTCGTGTCTGCGGTATTCATAATTAGAATAGTCACCATAAACAAACGTTCATTTCTGCTTTGCAGATCATTAAGCAGCGACTTAGCCTCTTTGCCGAATGTATTGATGTCAGAAGGCATAATGTCAATATCGTAACCGTTTCGGAACGCTTTCTTCTGCTCTTCCATCTTCATCTTATCAAGGTCCGTAATCTTTCGCTTTACTGTTTTGATTGCCTTATTCTGATCTATTGACTGCAAATGAATTGATATCGTGATGTTGTGTTCAATGTTCAGAAAATCGGCAAGCATACGATCTGACATTTCAGAAGCAAGAATCTGAACAAATGAAATAGCTCCATATTTTCCGCTCATTCTGAAACTATTTCCCTTGGAAAAATCAAAAGAGCTTGGTGAAATACAGTCTTTTACAGAAAGTCCGGACTGATGAGGCAAATCCCATGAAAAGAAGAATTTTTCAACTCCGTTCGGATTAAAGCACCTGTGCATAACCGCAAGTCTCTCCTCTCCGTTTAATGTCTGAGCATTAACTCCCATAACTTTGAAGTTTGACAGAATGTCCATTTCAATACGTTCCAGTTTTGGCTTTGCTTCATTAAGGTTTTTGGCTTCAATTCCAAAGGTAACGTACTTTGTCTTTACCAGTCCGTTGTTTCCTTTTGCAAGCTGATTTTTCAGCATTTCTGAGTATTCATTACGAATATCATTGAAATCATCATCCTGTTCATCAAGCTCTATCATTCTGCTGAACTCATCTATATCAGCAACCTGATTGAGAAAAGAAAGCTGAACGTTTATTGTACTGTCAAAGTAATTAAGAAAATCACAGTAACTCTCGAATATTGCTGTTTTATCGTCATTTTGTGCAAGCTGATAATTAATATCAAAGAACTGAATAGTCTTTGTATAGTGCTTGTTGTCAGTACGGCAAATACCGTCTCTGTACATCTGTTCAAACGGTATCGACTGTTGCGCTGTTACAGGCACCTTACCGTTTCCTGTTGGTTTTGCTCTCTTAACAGCTTCTGAAATTTTCTTCTGCTGCTTGCCTGTGGGCTTATCTTTTAGCATTAACAATGTGTTTTACCTCCTTCTCAAGATCGTACTGTTTTTCAGCATACTCATATACGTTTTCAGTTTTGTAAGGACGTATCTTAGGGCGTATAAATCCTGATTTTATAACCATTCCTGCGATTTTCTCAAACGGTAAACCGTTTTTCTCATACATAGCCATAAGAAAGAAAGGCATTGCTATTACTATAAGGATAAGCATAGCTCCTGTATTACCTATATGACTTCTTGTAAGAAAGTAGGTTGGAAGAGCTGTCGCAGCAGCTGCACCAAACCACGTAATCTGTCTTTTAGTAAGGTTGAATGCTACTTTTGTTTTGACTTTATTTAAGTCCTTTGGAACCTGTACGTACGGCATTAATAAATCCCTCCATTATTTCCTGATATGCTGGACTTTCCTTTGGTATGTCATCAACAATACGATAAATAAAGCTCTCAAAAGCAGATTCCAGTTCGCAGCTAAGTTCCATAGTACTGTCTTCCGGGAACCAGTCCGTTATAAAGCTGATTGCTTTTTCATATCTACATGTACAAAGACTTGAGAATTTTCTTGCGCCGAACTTATATTGAAATGCTTTTAAAAACTCTTCCCTGCATACACTGGCAAGCATACGATAGGAAACAGTGTATGCTCCTCCAAGAGCTGCTTCGATTGATACTTCTGCAAGTTCCTTAAGGAACTTACGCTGTGACTTTGAGAGTGGCTTACATTTCGTTTTCATATCTTATTATCCTCCATAGAATTAATGTGCATTAAAAATTGAACGGGAAAGTGTTGCTGTTCTGAACAGTGAGAAACAGAGAATCACTGAATATGCTCCTATCTGCATTAACATTGAATGAAGATCCGTTGCATTAAGAACCTGTTTTATCAGTGCAGAATAGATTCCGACTATAACCATAATGAAAAATCCCTGAAAAGCAAGTGCCACAAGACTTCTTATATAATTCGTTCCGATATTTCCCCATTCACGATTTGTCATTGTTGCAAACGGGATAGGAGCTATTGAGCAATAGAGATATATTTCAATCATTCGGTTAGTAAGTACCACAAGAACAAGAATAGCTATTGCCTTTACGGCAAGACCGACAACGGCAGCTTCCAGCATCAGAACTATTAGTGATCCGGTACTCATTGAGTCAAGAGAATCTTTAAACTTCAGATATATACTTGATACATCTGCATAAGTGTCTGTTGATATTGAAGAGGCTGCTTTTCCGACAACCCATTGCCCCACATCAAATATTGCCATCGTTATCTCAAAGGTATGTGAAAGGAGCATTACTGCTACGCAAGCCTTAAAGATAAACTTAAAAAATATAAATGTATCTATATCGTGCATATTATTTTTTTCTGTTATAGCTGTGATAAGTTCATAGCAGACAACAAATGTGATGATAAGTCCCGCAATCGGTATTATAACGTTCTGCGACAGATTTCTTATCATTGTAAATATGCCTGAGTTCCATTCAGACGGAGTACGTGCTACTTCACCTGCTATATCACCAGCAGCTGCATTGGCATCATCAAAAATTCCTATGAACATTCCACCGCAGGCATCCACGAAAAAGTCATGGATAGCTTCTTTGAGAGAGTTTTTTATTTCTTCCAACTACATACCGCCTTTCTTATAAAGATTACAGATGAGATCTGCCGTTTCCGGCAGACCTTTCTGCATTGTTAAAAATCTCATGATTAACCGAAGAGACCTGAGAGAAGCGGAACGAGAGTGATACCGATAAGGGCAACGCCACCACCAGCCATAAGCTGTTTCATACCCTGTGACTTTGCACCAGGATTATCGTTACCATAACCTTCAAGGAGGTTGATTACTCCCCAGATTCCAAGACCCGCGCCAAGAGCAATAACAAGTGTCTGAAGTACGCCAACTGCTGAATTAAAAAATTCCATAAAATTAATTTCCTTTCTGTTTTAAAATATTTTCGGGCATAAAAAAACACAGTCATTTCTGATCTGTGATTTCTTCTGCATATTCATTTGTCTGAGAACAGTCGTAAACATCGACCATCTCTGTTTTTTTGAGCTTCAGTTTATGATTTAAAAATTGTTCAACGTCAAAATGCAATTTTTCATCTGCATCAGCAGTCAGAGCATATTTCGGATGCTTTGTTAAATCAAACTTATTACTGAGAAAAGGTCTTACACCTCGAAGTTGCAGAATACACTTACTGCCGTCCATAACGCTGATTTCATCCATTGACATCAGCTCCTTTCCCGTTTTCTGATAATTCAGAGAGTGGGACTGCTCTTTTCCTCTTGTTTCACCCGCATTGTAGAGGTCAATAGTTTCTTTACCTAAGATTTCGGAGATCTCCTTTAATGTGGTCTTTTCCTTACCACCAAGAAAGAGAGTTGTATCGCAGTTACCGATAATAGTATCTGCATTGTCTTTGTAGATAGCTTTAAGCTGAGACTGGGCCTGTAAGATAATTGCGGCAGATATCTCTCTGCTTCGTATAGTAGCTATCAGTTTTTCGAACTTTGGTATCTGTCCGATGTTTGCGAACTCATCAAGGATAAAACGGACATGAACGGGTAATCTTCCGTTATATTTGTCATCCGCACGGTCACACAGGAGATTAAAAAGCTGAGTGTACATTATGGCTACGATAAAGTTGAAAGTATCATCCGTATCGGAGATTATGACAAAAAGTGCCGTCTTTTTATCGCCTAACATATCAAGCTCAAGCTCATCATACTCTGTAAGTTCACGAAGTTCCTTGATATCGAATGGTGCAAGTCTTGCACCGCAGCTAATCAGAATTGATTTTGCCGTTTTGCCAGAAACAAAATGTCAAGGACTTTTTAATCAGTTTGTAGGATTGCACAAATAAATTAGGTTAAATAACCAAGTCGTTTTATATGTTCAGATAGAAACAAAAAAGCATACCAGCAATTTGAGTTGGTATGCTTAAAATCGTAAAAAATATTTATGGTTTAGTGCTATAGTCTATAATTAACGTATACAATTGGTGTATATCCTGATAATCTTACCTCTTTTTTCCATTGATCAAGACGATTTTTTAACATCAGCATGTCTAGGGAACTCAAATCAACATTGTTATTCATATCTGAAGATAAACGCTCAACTCTTTCAAGAATTATCCAAATTCCAACATTTTTTATTTGTGGCATATCTGGTATTTCCCCATGCTTATATTTTTTCAAAGCCGTTAATGATTGGTCAATAACATAACATAAATCCGAAGAAGCTTTTCCTTTTTTAACAGCAAACATAGTAGCAGTATCAACTTCATACAAATCCATTTTTTCAAAACCTAGCGAGGTATCAATCCTATCATGATTAGTAAACCTACCTTCTTGTTCTCTCAGTAAATTAAAGCAACGCTCTGCGTAGTACTTCTTTTTTAGTGACTTTTTTATGTCCTCCTCAGTCATTCCGATGTACTTTTTTTCTGCTTTCTCAGTTTCGTATTTTACATCTACAAATTGGTTGTGAATAGTGTCATCAAAATCATATTTTTCATTGTAGATTGTTTTAATTTCTTTTACTGATTCATTCAAATAAGATAAATAATCTTGGTTAAACAAATACCATTTTCCACAAGAGAGAATGCACCTGTTTTCATCATCTGTATATTCAATAATAGACGTTAGGTTTAGTGTGGCAACAGGTTCACCATTTCTGTAACGAATTACTTTAATTTTTTCAATAGATTCTACAGTATTAATACCATTTTCTCGACAAAAGTTTCTGATTGTTTCAAGCGAAAGATTTGTTATTTTAGTCGCATCAGCTCTTGAATATTTCAGCTCAAATTCGTCATCAGTGTGATTGAATATTTCATTTGCTCCGATTATTTCAAGCTCAGGAAATGAAAACAGTTGCACTTTTTGCGAACCCAATAACGACTCTGATAATACGTCGCTTATTTTTTTGTGCAATGTATCTAGCAGAGTTTCGTCTTTTACCAATTGAAACAACGGTATTTTATACTTTACTTTATCATCAGGTATACATAAAATGTTTTCAACATAAATGATAACATCTAAAATAGCGTCTAAAGTATCGCCATTAAGTATAAAGCGTATGGAATTACCAACCTCAATTGCAGGCTTAAATAAAGAAAAATCATCGGCAACCTTTGCATTTACTTTGAGTTTTGAAAATGATTCGCCACTACTAAAGTCAAGTTCACTGTAATTGATATATGTATTAACCGTTTTACTTCTGTATAAATTTGGAGCTGTAAGAGTAGTTGTTTTGACATTTGTATATTCCATGCGAGATGCAAATTTAAAACCAAAATCTCTATCGCAAAACTTATCTATTCTAAAATATGAACTGCCAAATGTTACAGCATATGTTATTTCTTCTTCTACAATTGTTTCTTCAATCAGTAAAACAGCTTTGGGTGCTTTAAATGCACAGTATGTTGATTCATTAAATTCGTTCAACAGCCAATTCCACGATATGCCTTCATCACTTTGGTGAGGTTCTTCAAGATACAATGTCACACCAAAATCTCGCTTTATGTCATTTTCCTCTTTGGAAAATTCTAATGTGTTTTTTTGGACTAATTGGCTTTTATTTAAATCTTGTAAGCATGACTGTACTTTATTAACATCAATTTTATACAAATTTATACTTGCCATATAAGCTCCTCCTGTGATACCAGTTGTTATTTCCGATTGTATTAATTTCACTATTTGCTAATGTTAATTCATCACTTGAATTTAATTATACCACAAACTATTGTAAAATTCAACCTATATTCCATTATTTCAACACAAAAAAGCACCGTCCACACCTCAATTTCGAGATGTGGACGGTGTCTTTCATTAATCAGCTTGCTTTCAGTTCATTTTTCAGCATACGCTTGATTTTGTCGTTCATTGTTTCTTTGTTTGTTTCAGAGAAATGGGCAGTCACAACATACGTTGTCTTTCCGATTTTCTTGACAAGGGACGGACGGCTCTGTGTATTTGTTGTATTGTTCATACGTTTTTCCTCCAAAAAAGCCCCACAAGAATAAAAAGCTTTTGTCGGCAACGGGATAGTGCAACCGGCTCAAAAAGACTTTGAAAATTATCCTTGCAAGGCGAAATGTTGTTGTTTACTTTTTCTTTAAATAGTAGGTTGCTTTGGTTGCAGTAGGGAATAAACCCCGAAAAACAGCCGTTTCTGTCGGCAACTCGTTCGGCAACGGGATAGCAACGAGCCAGCAACCCGATAGCTCTAACAAGGGAGCATGAGCTGTTCATTACCTTCTTCGGCAGTATCTGAACTGTTCTCTCTGATGGTCGGTTGCACCTTGCTAGGCTTTTTTCGTTCCCAGCCTTTCTGTCTGCCGTATTCCGCAAACACTCTCGGATATGAAAAGCGTTCCCAACCGTCAATGCTCTGGTTCATAATATCGTTGATTTCTCTGACTTCCCATTGCTTTGGTTCTTCAAAGGCGTGGTTCAATGCGTCCTTGTAAATCTGTTTGGAACAGATAATATCGCCCTTGTAACCGTCAAGGTAAGTCTGAATGATACCAACCTTTGTATCTTCGGGCATAAACTCCTGCTGATGTTCCTTGAGAGATAAGCTCATTTCGGGACTGAATGCTAAAGTGAATTTACCTGTTCGGTATATTTCCATTGCCTCCGCCCACATCTGTAAGATATACGCTCTCGATGTTTTCTCATCAGTGAGAATGTGAGTATCAGCTCTGTCTGGGTAACACATAACAGGAACGAAACGGCGGTTTCCCGAACGGTCAAGCGGTAGAAAATCCAAAGTGTTTGATGTTCCTCCGAACACACATTGTCGTAGTCTGTCCTGTGGGTGCGTTTCATAAGGCACTTTGTAGTTATCTTTCATCTTACTTAAAAAAGCCTTGATATCCTCAACGCTCTTTGCATTTACTGTTGCAAGCATTTCTGACATTTCGATTATCCAGTGTCCTTGAAGCTTGCGATATACGTTCTCATCTTCAAGCTTTCGTAGGTCATCGGAGAACCATTCGTCACGAGCCGCAAGCAATCTGAAAAAAGTTGATTTTCCTGCACCTTGTCCGCCGATAAGACAAAGCATAGCTTCATATTTACAGCCTGGATTGAAAACTCTGCTGATAGCTCCGAGCATAAATAACCGCATTGCTTCATTTGTATAGTCATCGGTATCAGCTCCGAGAAAATGGTGAAGTGCATAGCGGATACGCTCTGTTCCGTCCCACTGGAGTGAATTTAAGAAATCGCATATAGGGTGGTACTTATTTTCGTTTGCCACAATTCTGATAGCGTCATCAATCTTCTTTTCGCTTGTAAGCTGATAATTTTCTTCGAGATATAGTTCAAGATACTTCATATCAGTATCTGTCATTGCCGAACCCGAACGCTCCCAACCTAAATTTTTAACAATATCAATTCTCTCTGTAAGAACGTTTGTGCGTATAGCTCCTTTCAAAATACTGTCTTGCTCCAGAACCGTCAAGCAGTTCTTTATTGTGTTCTTGACAATGCCTTTCTCGGTTTCATCAAGGCTTTTCTTAACCTCATAGACTGATTTGCTCAACGTGTTCTGTTCGGTCTGATTTGGTAAGCTGTTTAATTCGTTGTTCAATGGCTTTCACCTCTTTCCCTCGTTCGTTGACAAATGCTATCCGTTCGTCCTTAGTTCCGAATGTCATAACGTCGAGAAGATAATCAACATACGACATATTCTGCAATGCTTCAACAAAGTAAGGGTGAAGCTCCTCCCCATCAGTTTTCGGGGCATACTCTGACTTGTATTGCACCAAAAGCTTGTGATAATCGCAAAGAGTATTGAAGCATTGCTGTTCGGCTTGCTTTTCCTGAACGGCTTTGAGTTTCTGATTGATTGACGGTTTAGATATGGCGATTACATTGTCATAGCTGATACCGAAATCGCTTGCCAAACGCTGTGCTGCCTCTTTCAAGCCAACACCGAAAAGCTTTGCTGAGAAGTCAATCACATCACCGTCCTCTCCGCAACCAAAACAATGAAAGCGGTCATCGACTTTCATACTCGGATTGCGGTCACTGTGGAACGGACAGCAGGTCATTCCATTGTGGCTGACTTCAAGCCCGTAGCATTCGGCGGCTTGTCTTGTGGTGACAGCCTGTTTGACTGCTTGAAATACATTCAATAGGCATTCTCCTTTCATACGTTGATATTTAGTGTTAATTGTGATATAATATAGAAAAAATTTATTTTGAGGTGATACTATGGCTATAATGAAATTATTTAATAGAACAAGCACAACACTTGTTTATATTGCGTCAAGCGATTTTGCAGAAAAAATAATCAGCAGTCAGCTCAATCCACAACATGAATACATATATATCCATATTGACCGTGAATACGGTGGCGTTGATATATACATTGGAAATGATATTAAACGTCGTGTGTCTATTGAGATGGACATCATTACTCAAATTCAAGCGGGTTTGTCAAGTAAAGTGTGTAAATTATTTTAGATTATTCAATTTTTTATTAAAAGTAGAGTTAGCTACCGAATTTACTAATTCTACTTTTTCAGATTTATTATTCCAGCGTTTATGCCGCGAAAG
>JAEWXO010000067.1 GCA_023458875.1 Bacillota bacterium
TAGGGAACGCATTTATGCGTTCCGTTATGCTACGTGGTTTGTCGATTAAAAGCTATTTTATACTGTGAGAACCCTTGAATTTTCAAGATGTGAAATTATTTTTGATGTGCGAAGTTTGAGTTAATTATATTTAATCACCATTTAACACAACAGTAAAATTTAAAGCTTTTACTTACTGATTGATTTTATAAACTGTTCATACTCATCACAAACCTGTTTTGCATCTCCAAAAGCCATCTGCTCACCCTTGTTAAGCCACAGAACCTTATTGGACAGTCTGCGTATCTGAGAAACTGAATGTGATACAAACAATGTCGTTGTACCATTACCTATTATATCCATCATTTTCTTTTCACTTTTTGCTCTGAATGCAGCGTCGCCAACAGCCAGCACCTCATCAAGAATAAGTATCTCAGGGTCTATAAGACTGGCAATCGAAAAAGCAAGCCTTGATTTCATACCGGAAGAAAGCTGTTTAAGCCTTCTTTCTTCAAACTCCTGAAGTTCAGAGAACTCCATAATCTGTGGAAACATCTCATCCATGAACTCTTCCGTATATCCGAGGAGCGCTCCTCTGAAATAAATATTTTCCTTTATGGTGAGGTCCCTGTCAAATCCGACTCCAAGAGCAAGAAGTGCAGAAATCTGTCCCTTAGCATCTATATCACCATACTGTGGTTCAATTACCCCACTTATTGCTTTGAGGAGTGTTGTCTTTCCGGCACCGTTTGTACCGACAATCCCCAGAAAGTCTCCTTCTTTAAGTTCAAAGGATACATTTTTTACTGCCCAGAATTCTTTGGCTTCATACTTACCTGTAAGCTTTCTGATTACGTATTCTTTAAACCCCATATCCCTGAAATCGCCTACCATATATCTTATTGAAACATCATCTACTTTAAGCATGTAAACCTCCGGTATTAAAGATAATATATAAAGCGGTTGTTGTTTATTTTGTATGATACCCAGCCAAAGCACATAAACAGGATTGCATAAAGCAAACAGAATATTGACTGGCCTATTTCCGGAACCGTATGCTCCATAATTACCATTCTGAAAAAGTTTATAAACGGATATATCGGATTATAAAAGAAAAGATGCTGATATTTTTCAGGAAACCTATCAATCTGATAGAATATTGCTGAAAAATAAATAAGAATTCTGGTAAAGATATTGTAGAAATACTGCGTATCCTTGAAAAATACCTGAAGTGTCGAAAGTATGTATCCAAAACCTAGATTAACAAAGAACAGACATACTATAGGATACAGTAGAAATACAAATGTCCAGTGGAACTGCAGACCGTCAATAAGCATTATTATAAACATTATTATCAGCGTAAGGCAGAAATTAAAGAAACACGCTATATTCTTTGAAAGAAGAAATATGTATTTTTTTACCTTGATATGTGATATGATACCGGCATTGACCCCCAGTGCATGCATACCATTCTGAGAAGCATCCGTAAAATAATGATATACAATGTTACCCGTTATAAGGTATGTTATATAATGTTCACCCCTGTCAAACAGGAAACTGAATACTATTGCCTGCGCAACAAAAAAAATAAGCGGTGAAATCATACTCCACATAACCCCGAAGAATGCTCTCTTGTATCTTGACTTAAAGTCACGCTGTATCAGTTGCTTCATCAGAAAAATCCACTGTTTTTTGCTGTCAAATTTTTTTATTTCATTATTATAATCTGTTTCGCTTTTATAATCTATTTCACTGTTATTTGTTTCGCTCAAACTATAATCTCCTGTCAAACTAAATATTTTTAATTTTTTTCAGATTGCCGTTTGTTGTTTCGTCAAACACACACTCGGCAAAAACCTTGTCAATATATTTTTTACTGTGTTTCATAGCATCCATGAACGGTGAATATGCATCACTTCCGGAAATATTACGCATAAACGGATAATTCTTAAAATCAGACACATACTCATCAGCAAAATCCATTTCACCCTTCTGAATCTCACGAATGTATATCTCATTTTCAACTATAGTACTAAAAGCAAGGGATATCTGGCCGTTCTTAAGCTTAAAGCCCAAAAAAGCAGGTTCTGGTGCACTGAATAGGAGTTCAAAATATATGTTATGCCCTGCTGAAGGATTATGAAACATAAACTTGTCTCTGTTGAAGCCTGAAGAAAAACAATATACTGCCATCTTTCCGTTAAGAAGAAATGTTTCGCTGTAATCAGAATCATATTGATTATATGAATTACTTCCTGCAAGCACCCCAGTAAATTCACAGTTCATATTCCACTTTTTATTTACAATCTGTTCAAGCATTATATTGCCGCTTCCTGCCCATCCGCAATCAACGGTAAGAACACTACTGCAATTTTCAAGTATTTTTTCAAAATACATATGGGCTGCTTTGTTCATATTACCATACGATTCGATGATTCTGTCCCAGTTGTCAGTAATAAACTTTTCAGCCTTAACGGCTGTTTTCAAGTCAAGTGTATCCTGAAGACTGAAAGGAAAATCCCATTCAGAAATCTCTATGGAATGCATTATATCGTAAAGAGAATTGTTGTTATTTATCTTCTGGGTTATAAAACGCCTTATAAAATTATCTTTAAATAATTCAGCGCCTAATTTAGCGGCTACGTTTCTCGACCAGTATACATACTCTGTTTTATCATGCGGATAGAGTTTTCTGTATAACTTTTCAACTATGTACCCGTCCCTTGAAAAAAATAAAATCTTATCGGCCTTCTTTTCAAGAAATAATTTATGTATATATTCACAAAAGCCAAGTATGAGTATTCCGCCATATTTATATCCGTATTCATAAGCAGGACTAAAATCAATATTGCCGCCATACAGTTTCCTGTTTATGATTCCACTGTATGCTGAGCCTATTATCGGTGACATATTTTTTGGCCTGTAAATATTTCCGAGACAATTGACGTTTTTATATTCGACGGAAGTCCATCCATGTAATTTTGCGTTTCTGACATCTGAAGCGTAATTATCTCCGATATGTGATATACTGGATGCTCCAAGTTTATTTTTTATATATTCATATATATTTCCGTCATGTTTTCCGCATCCGCATTCATTGGAAATAAAAATATCATCATATCCTGTAAATCCGTTTTTATGAAGTAATTTTTCTATAAAATCAGACGATAAGTACATATCGGAAGTCAGTATTATTTTCTTTTTGGAATGAATTACGAGTTCCCAGATTTTTACCATCATCGGATTAGGTATACATAAATCATACTCTACCTGCATCTCAGTCTGTTGCCCTGTTTCAGAACTGATTCCCGTTCTTTCCGATATAAAATCATATATATCTTTCAGGTTTACAGATTCTCCGCATTTTTTACAGCGGAGTGTCTTTTCAGCTTCAATCCGTATAGTCCTGAAATCAGGATAATTAAGTTTTTCACCAACAAAGTAAAACAAATCTGACGGTACTGCAAACGGTCTGAATATCAGTGTATCAAAAATATCAAATGATACAATTTCTGAAGAACACAAAATATCTGCTATCTCCTTAGCATTTACATTTGAACATGATTCATTAAATATTATTCCTTTTGTCAAAGATAATTCCCTTGATTTTTTATGAAAAATAATACTCTCAAAGTTCAGTTTAAATAAATACAACCAGGATATAAACGGAAATCTTTGATGAGTAGCACGATTTGTATTAACAAATCTTTCGTAGTTAAATTTTATAAAACTATTTCTGTTTACAATAATTTTATAAAGCTTAATTGAAAAGGATTGCTTATGCATAAGGCTGTTCTTTTTACGTTCTTTAAGTAAATTTAACATTTTATTAGGTATAAAAAGCAATAATATGGGTTTTACAATGTAAGGACATCTTTCAAAGAATGAGAATTCAAGCAATTTAAAACCGTGCTTTCTTACACTCACCTCGTCCATACGCATTTTAAGCGGAACTTTATTTTTTCTTTCTTCAGAATAAAATGTATATAACAACTGATTTATATTTGAACCGATAAAATTATTTGCATATGCTCTCATTAAGAATTCATAATCTTCATATTTATTACACCTTCCTATGAGTTTATATCCACCGCATTTTTCAAAAACGCTGCGTCTGAACATCGCTGTACCATGAATAAACGGTGAATTATAAAGAAAATCTTTTTTTGATGGATATGTCGGCACATGATTCTCGCCAAAAAGACCGTTTTTATCATATAGAAAACAATCTGTTCCTACGAAAGATATATTTTTATTTTCGTTAAGGAACTTTACCTGAATTTTAAACCTGTTTTCCATAGAAAAGTCGTCTATATCCTGACGTGCTATATATTTTCCGGATGACGCTTCAAAACATTTATTCAGAGCTATTGCAAGACTGCAATTTTTTTGGCTTGTAATTATTCTGATACGGGGATCAAGTTTTGCAATCTCGTTTAGCCAGACAGAAGTATCATTTGTTGATCCATCATCACATATAATAAATTCAAAGTCTGAAAATGTCTGATTTAATATTGAATCTACTGCCTGCTTCAACATTTCTTTTTTGGGGCAGTTATATACACCCATTATAACTGAAATTTCAGGCATAACTTCTCACCTCGTTATCTTAATACTGAAATCAGATATTTTGTAATTAAATATCCTGATTTATAAATATATTTGTTTCTGACCTTGCTTATCTCTGCCGAACCAAAATACCAGTAAAGTCCATCTGAATTATCTCTGTAAAAAAGTTTTATAGGAAATATCTCTTTTACCAATTCTTTTCTTTTTACACCGCATGCTAATTCACCATGATACTGCTCCGCAATATCATCACAGAAACAATATTTACTCAGCGCCTTAACTTCTTCATTTTCAGGTCTGACCATCAGATTAAACAGCAATCTGCGGGCTAATTCTTTATATGTTTTTTTATATTCTGGAAAATCAAGAAATTTAAATTTATTTAATGATTCTTTTATAATCTCAACAGATTCTCCACTGTTTTCATTTTCAGTCATAACAGCTGTTATTATGTTGTTGTTGTATATGTATGAAGTTGTCATGCCATGAGGGGCACTGCATATGCATTCAAGTAAATTATGTGAAAACCATGAACGGATAAAAAAATTGTTTTTATTAAAAAGCCATGAATAATAAAAACTGCCTTCGCAGCTTTGCGGCTCAGATAATAAACCAAGATAAAAACCATGAAGTACAGTTTTAATCTTCATACTGTCCAACAATTTTCTTAATGTATATTGCATTGAACCGTTCCAGCCTAAATCGACAACAGCAACATCGGTGTATTCTGAAAAGCTTTCCTGATTAATATACAGACAAAAATTATCAAATGCATTATTTGATTTTTTCAGAAGAATTTTTTCAAAAACCGTTGATGCTTTTATTTTATCACATATCTCTGAAAATTTTCTTTTACCGATAATTTCATTTTCATCAAAGTGAAAATTAATATCTTTATAAACCAGTTTTCTTTCCTCTGAAGAAAAGTCTGCTCTTTGTAAAAGCATAGACACTGACATTTTATACGCAAAATAAAACAGCTTATCATAGGCGCTGTCATCTTTAAATCTGTATGCTGCCATTCTGAGCGAATAACGAGAACAGTAAAAGTACGAGCAGTGAATACCATTTTGCCTTTTTTCACATATAAACTTTGCAGTGTGATACATAAGATAACCGTCTCTTGAAAAAAAGTATATTTTCTTTATCCCTGACTTTTCAGCCTTATGTATTATCCAGGTTGTATACATAAAAACAACCGGTGATACTACGCAATCCGCAATTATATTAAAAGCATCACAATTCTCCGTATCATTTTCCTGAATAATATCAAATATACTTTTTTCAGAATATAGAATATTAAAATACCTTTTTCTCATAATACCCCCACCTTGATTTTTTCTTTTTCCTCAATCTCAATATATTCCCCATATATATCAGCCATTGCTGAAAGCGATTTGTTAATATCAAAAGGGATGACCGAATCAATAGCATTTTTGCTCATTCTGACTCTTAATTCATCATCATTTTGCAATTTGATTATTGCTTCTGCAAATCCTTCTGCATCATCAGGATGAAGAAGAATTCCATTGATATTATTTTTTCCATATTCTCTCACGCCACGTATATCAGATGCTATTATCGGCACTCCTGCTGACATTGCCTCAAGAGGCGCCATTCCCAGACCTTCACGAAGCGACGGGAAAAGGAACAAATCTGCAATATGTACAATTTTAGCTATGTCATATCTATATCCGGTAAAGATCACTCTGTTTTCAATTTTCAAATCAATTGCCATCCGATGATATTCGTCAGACATATCTCCTTCACCGCATATTATATAGTAAACAGAATCATTATTTATCATGCTGAAAGCATTAAGGGTTGTTTTTAAATTTTTATTTTTGTTCAGCTCGGATACAGATAATAATATAAATGCATCTTCCGGAATTCCTAATTCCTGTTTTAATTTTCTTCTATCAACTGATGTGCTTTGAATTTTATATGTATCAACACCTGTTCCATGTACATAATAAGATTCACACCGTGTCCCTTTACATAATTTTTGGGCCGATTCATAATCTTCTGAATTAACGGTTATAATGCAGTCAGTATATTTAGTAAGAAATTTTTCTATTAAATAATACAAGTAACCTGAAACAGGAGCTCCTTTAAAAAAATGAAATCCATGCGACGTATATATTACCGGTATTTTCTTTTTGGATTGCTTTACAGCTATTCTGGTAATAGCCGCAGCAATAGGCGTATGACAATGAATCAACTCATAATCATTTTCCTTAAGTATCCTTTTTATATGTTTATAGGCTTTGATGTTCTTTAAACTAAAAGGATTTCTGTTAAAACAGATATTATAAAATTCATCACAATAATTTATCTGACATTTTTCATTGTGATTAAAATCATTTAACGCACATACATGAACCGTACAACTGGATTCCTGAAGCATCTTCAGATATGGAATATGAAATTGACATATGTGTTTTTTGGCAACTGTTGCTACAAATAAAATATTTCTGTCCATCAGCACTTTATTATTCCTTACAATAATCCCTTTTAAAAAGTTGAAATAAAAAGAGAACGACTCTTTCGTAAAATAAGCAAATTTATAAAAAATTAGATAAAAAAATTAAATTAAATAAAAGTAGTATTAAACTGATATTAATTCGAATATTTGTAATATATACTATTACACATTATACTACTTTATGATAATAAAGTCAAGTTATATATATTTTTCATTAAAAAGCTGGTTAATATCGTTAATTTTCAGAATCAGCTGTTAATTTGAATCAGGATTTTAACCCAGTCTTTGTAGACTGGGCTTTCAAAGCTACACTTATTACTAAAAAAATCACTCTGATAAAACAGAGTGACTTTTTTAGTATAGGAATATCATTTGATGCTGCAATCAGTTCAGGGAGGCAATCCTGAAGACTGCATCCCTTTGTTAAAAAACGAGCTTTGAACTGATTACATGATAACTTTTACCTGATAAAATTTCAGATAACAGTATTATCATAATGTATGAAGTTAATGATTTTGTGATTATTATTTCTGCGGTCCGAGCTTAACATTATCCTTGCAGATATACTGCTTGAGATGTGCAGCATCAGGGAGATTTAACTCTCCGTCACCCGTAACGTCTGCAACAACCCTCTGTTCTTCGGTAAATGTATAATCACCAAGCATGTAAAGGCTCAGATATGTGAGATCTGTACTTTCAACTACTCCGTTTGAGTCGATATCACCATACATTAAATCCTTACCAGGTTCTTTAACAGCAAGAATATCTGACATAAGATAGATAAACGGAGAATTCCAGTAAATTGTTATTTCATTTGTTGAATAGCTTTCAGCATTGTCAATATAGCATTTTGACGGTGGTGCATCTTCAAGAAGTCCCTTTGCTGCACTGTCTTCAAGGTTTGAGTTTACACCGCCAACCAGCATTCCTGCAACAGCTTTCTGGGCATTCATTGAAGGTCTGTGATGCGGATTCTCAGGTGAAACTGTTCCGAAGCCTGTTACAAAGCTTGTTCCGCATGCATTTTTACCCATGAGGTAATGGAACTGTTCATTTGCAACATCTGCATAATTCTTTGTATTGTCAAGCTGATCTGCAAAATACAGAAGTGCTGCACCGTTTGCAATTGTCATGTTGCTTCCCCAGTTGTACTGTGAAATTACAGTGCCATATGCTGATTTGTTTGCAATTGCAACCATATCATCTGCTTCTTCAAGTATAACAGCCTTTATTTCTTCATAAATATCCTGATTTGCAAGTAAAGAACTTCTTGCTTCATGGAGCTTTGAACCATCCATTGTAAGATATGCAATATTACCGTAGTCGCCTACTGTAGACCAGTCCATACCTGTCTGAATTGACATCTGTTCAAATGCATCACTGTATTTTCTGTCAGCAGTTGCTCTGTACATCTGAGCTGCTGCCCAGTATCTTTCATCCTTGTCAGTTCTGTCACCATAATCACCGGTTACTATTCCCTTTGGATTTTCAAAAATGAATTTTGGATTCTCCTCAAGGAAATTCCATGCAAGCTTAGCAGCATCGAGACATTTTTCTGCAAATTCCTTATCTATATCAAGATACCATTCGTATGCCATAGCCATTGATGCACAGAAATCTGCTGTTGCTGTTGTTGAAACAGGAGTAACTATAAGCTGTCCTTTTTCCTTTTCAGGCATTATGTATCCTGGGAATTCTGCACATGATACTTTATGATGTACTCCGCCTGTTGTCTTGTCCTGCATTTTGAGCATCCATTCAAGCTCATATCTTACTTCGTCAAGAATATCAGGAATATTGTTTCCGCTCTCAGGAATTCCTGTTGAATCTCCGTATAAATAAGGTGCTTTTTCATAAGCAAGAAGCATATCAGCTACTGTCTTGGCTGCCGGAACTATATAACGTCCGTAGTCACCTGCATCATGCCATCCGCCTGATACATCAATCTTATCCTGTGTACCATATAAAACTGCCTCTGATGTATGACATGCATCATGTCCTGCATTATCATCGATTACTTCACATCCGCATCTCTGAAGATAAAGCATACGTACGCTTTCGTCAAGAAGTTCCTGATAAGCATTATCGTTTATTACAAACGGATATGATTTATTTAATATATACTCGCCCTTTATTCCTTCTGCTAATATGTAATAGTTACCCGGAGTAACAACTGAAGAAAAATCTCCGTACCAGTTGATTTCATCACCTGCAGTATTAACTGTTTTTCCTGTAATGTCCCCTGTGTAAACTGTTTCTTCAGTATCAGCATTTATAACGCTGAACTTTTCGCCTACTTCTTCACCCCGGAAAACTACTATTTTCTTTGAGTCCTGGAGATAACCGACCTGATTTGTAAGAACTGCAGGCTCATCCTTTATAAATCCTGTATAATCCACCTCACTGTCATCCACAAGCTCAAGGTAAACATTATCAATATAAATTGTATGAGGATCTAACTCTTCCTTCTGATTACCGCAGTTAAAGCACATCTTTGCAAACAGGTCTGTCGCATATTCCATTGTAAATGTAACATCGACAGTCTGCGGTTCACTTGTAAGGTTAAGTGCTTTCCATATATATGCCTGATATGTACCGCCGTTTTGCTGTATCATTGCTTCAATCATTCTGTCTGTATCGCATGAAATATCAAATCTCAGACGATATACGCCGTTTTTATAAAGAGGAATTATATCGTAAAATAACTGAACACCGTAGTTTAATTCTCCAAGTGCGGTTATATCAAATGCAAGTTGTCCGTCCCTATAATCGATTATTCCTTCTCCGCCGCTTGCAAGGTATGTTCCCCATCTGCTTACACCCTTATCAAATGTTCCATCCTTAACGAGTGATACAAGTTCCTTTTCTTCCGCAGAAACCACATCCCTGTTAATAAACAAATCGCTGGAAATACCGCTGCAAGGAAGTACCGATGCCAGCATAGCGGCCGACAGGCAAATCGATGCAATTTTAATGCAAAATTTATTCATTTCTTTCAAACCTTTCCATTTATTAAGTGAATTTACACGATTACGCTACAATGGCCATTGTCAACATTTTTATTATATAATATTGACTTTTTAAACTCAATCACTTATAATGCAATAAGGATAACATTTTGTGCAAAAGGAACAAATATATTGTTAAAAGGAAAATAAAATATGATTATTAATAATGTAGGATTCAATCATTGCCATGATGCAGATTTTTATATAAACAGGCCGGATGGTTCGGGAGATTACCTTTTTCTTTCCATAAAGAGTAAATCCGTTTTTAATATTAATGGTAAAAAAATATGTTTTCCTGAGAATACCATATTTATTTATAACAAAGGAATCCCCCAGTATTATTTTGCCTTTGACGGTTCGTCATTTATAAATGACTGGATTCATTTTTTATTTGAAGGCGATGAGCTCGAAGAATTTTTAAAACTTAACATTCCGTTCGACACGCCTATATATAACTGCGATATAAACCAGATATCGTTTTTTATTAAAAGTATATCCTCAGAAAATTATTCAAGCAATACATATAAAAATAATACAATTAAAAATTATATACAAATTATGTTTTACAAAATCAGTGAATCACTTCATCTTAACAGCGTGCAAAATATCAATTCAAATTATGAAATGCTTTTAACGATACGTAACAAAATATACAGCAAACCATATGAAACACGTAATATTGAAAGCTCGGCCCATGAAGTACGCATGAGTCCGTCAAATTTTCAGCACCTGTATAAAAAAGCTTTTGGGATATCATTTATAAATGACGTTATACAAAGCCGTATTGAATACGCAAAGATGCATCTTACACAGACAAACATAACTGTAAAAGGCATTTCTGAGCTTTGCGGATATAATAACATAACGCATTTTTTCAGACAGTTTAAAGAAATAACAGGCATGACACCTGTTGAGTACAGAAAAAAAATAAATAAATAGTTTCGAGCTACTGTTAAGCCATTGCCGAAGGTCAATGGGTGACCGGAAAGCCCGGACGACTCGTGCCGAGCCGAAATTCCTGCAATAAATAAAGTAACCATGTATAATATATTTTTTATCCAGCTATAAAGGATCCAGCCTGATATACAATAAAGCTTGTAATCCATGCAATTCCTAACTGCATACCTATTGATACTATTGTCCATTTCCATGACTTTGTCTCGTTTTTTATTGTTGCTATTGTTGCTATGCAAGGTATATACAGTAAAACGAATATCATCAGCGAAAGTGCATTAACCGAAGAGAACCCTTCTGCTTTGAGTAACTGGCCAAACATCGTCTGTCCATCCTGTGAATTAATATTTGCAACACCATACAATACACTGCATCCTGAAACTACGAGTTCCTTTGCAGCTATTCCGGATATAAGTGAAACAGCAATACGCCAGTACCCAAGTCCTATAGGGGCAAGCAGAGGCACAACAAACTTTCCGACTGATGAAGCAAAGCTTTCCGATATGTCATCTGTAAGACCTGAAGGACCGAAATTCAGTATAAACCATATAATTATTGAGGCAATAAAAATTGTAGTTCCTGCTTTGCTTAAATAATCCTTTACCTTTTCCCATACATAAATAAGTATGCTTCCCGCATTCGGGGACTTATATTCAGGAAGCTCAATCAGAAGACTGTTCTGGGATTCCCTTTTATCAACTTTTCCTATAATAACTGCGATTAATATTGCCATAAATATACTTACTACATACATCAGGAATGCTACATACATTGCGTATCTGTTAAAGAAAATCTGTGAAAAAAGAACGTATACAGGTATTTTTGCACTGCATGACATAAACGGAGTAACAAGTATGGTTTTTAATCTGTCTTTCGGATTTTCCAGTGATCTGGATGCCATTACAGCAGGAACGCTGCATCCGAATCCAAGAAGCATTGGTATAAATGCACGGCCTGAAAGCCCCATTTTAGACATTATCCCATCCATGATATATGCCACTCTTGACATATACCCGCTATCCTCAAGAAATGCAAGAGCAAGAAACAGAATAAAGATATTCGGTAAAAATGTAAGTATACCACCTACACCGGCAATAATTCCGTCCATTATAAGAGACGTAAGCGTTTTTCCTGCATTTGCACTGACAAGAAGATCTAATACTGCACTGCTCAAAGCATCTATTCCAATATTAAATACCTCGACCAGAATATTTCCCACAGAAAATGTCAGAAAAAAAACAAGCGCCATTATTGCAAGAAATATCGGAAGTCCGAATATATTATGTGTGAGTATTGCGTCAAGTTTTTCAGTTCCGGCTGCTTTAACGTTCTTGTTTACAAGTGTTTCATCAATGATTTCTTCAATAAAATCATATTTTTCATTCAGGATCTGTTTCTCATATGTCTTTTTTCCTATGATTTTATTAAGCTGAACCTCACTGTATCTGTTTACTATTTCTTCATCATTTTCAAGGAGTTTAATGGCACTCCACCTGACATTACTGATATGCGGATATTTTTCTAAGAGTCTGTCAGAAATAAGGTCTATATTATCCTCTATCTCATCTGAATAAACAACTGTATAATCGTCATGGTGATCATGAATATGATCAGAATCTTTACGGTTAGGGTGATGGTGTATTATTTTTTCATCCTTTAAATTATCGGAATGATGTGCCACCGCATGCATAAGAACGTCAAGGCCTTTCTTTTTTTTGGCACAGACAGGTATTACAGGTATACCAAGCATTTCAGGCAACCTGTGAAGATCTATCTCCATTCCTCTTTCTTCTACTATATCCATCATATTCAGTGCCAGAACAACAGGCTTTCCAAGCTCGATAAGCTGCAGTGTAAGAAAAAGGTTACGTTCAAGACACGATGCATCAGCAACATCGACTATAACATCCACCTCATCATCAAGTATATACTGTCTGGAGAGTCTTTCCTCCATAGTATATGATGTAAGGCTGTATATTCCGGGCAGATCCACAAGCTTAAAATCAATATCATGGTACTTTAAAGCACCTTCTTTTTTTTCTACTGTTACACCCGGCCAGTTTGCGACCTTCATCTTTGCTCCGGTGTACGCATTGAAAAGAGTTGTTTTTCCGCAGTTCGGGTTTCCGATAAATCCTACAACTATTTCTTTCATATTTTTTCGCTCCTCTCTACGCGTATTCCTTTTGCAATATCTTTCCCTATTGCAAACCTTGTTCCCCTCACCTTTATTATTATTGCGCCATTACGCTTTTTATTAAGTATTTCAAACGAGGTTCCTTCTGTAAGTCCGAGTGTTTCCAGTCTTCGTTCAAGATCATTATTTAAATTTATTACACTGACAATATTTTTTGTTCCGGATTTGCAGTTGAATGCGTCCATATACCTCATCACACTTTCCAAATATTTTATTATTCACCATAGTTAGCTTTGGCTAACATATTGATTATAGCATTAAAACAGTATTTTGTCAATAAAAAAACCTGCATACTAAATTTCTCAGTGTACATGTTTTTCAAAAAACAGATATGATATTTGTATATTTTCACAACAAATAATGCATGAAAATCAAAGTTCTACGCATATTGCATCTCATGCTTTAATGTGGTATAATTTTGTTAAAGAAATATATTCTTTGTTCAGGCAATAAGCAAATTATCCGGATGGAAGTACAGCTGAAATATTAAATGGAGGTGCAGAAATGAGATTATTTAATTCATTGAAAAAGCCAGTACAGACGTCAGTAAACCTTACAAAAAACGAGGAGCTAAATAAAAAAATATCGCTGAGAAAAGATATTGTTATTGAAGAGGCAAAGAAAAAAAATATATCTGTACAAAATGCAAGAGTAGTTTTTGCTCTTGATCATTCGGGGTCTATGAGAAGCATGTATAAAGACGGAACCGTTCAGGAAATTCTTGAGAGGATTTTCCCGCTTGCAATGTACTTTGACGATAATTCGGAAATGGAGTTTTATTGGTTTGATACAACCTATAAGGAGCTTGAACCCGTTAATTGCAGTTCACTTGACGGCTATGTAGAAAAAATTATTCTTTCAAAGAACGATCATTTTGGCGGAACATGCTATGCGC
>JAEWXO010000068.1 GCA_023458875.1 Bacillota bacterium
GCTAAGAAACATGGTAAAAATGCTTTTCAGGCAATTCTTAATGTCTTTGAAGGCAATGTGTTTTATGCCCTTGAAGACTGAAGTCCTGAACAGTTACATTTTATGAACCTTGTGGACGAATATGACCTGATGGCTTTTGCTGAAAAGTTCCCGGAAGAGGTTCAGTCGGAGCTGAAAGATGGTGAAGAATCCTCCTCTGAAACAGACAAAGACGGAAATTCAGTCAAATCCGATGAAAGTCAGACTGATAAGGACACCAAAACAAAGAGCGGCGGCGGAAATCCAATGCTGATTATTATTCTTGTTCTTGCGGTAGGCGGGGGCGGTGCATTCTATTATTTTAAGGTTGTGAAGCCGAAAAAGGGTACAAAAGCTCCGAAACAGTCTGACTACGGTGATGAGGACGAGGATTATGAGGAAGATACCGTGAATGAGGATGTTTCTGACGAGAACGAAGAGGTATAACGGAAAGCCCCGATTTTTCGGGGTTACATATTGAGAAGAAATAGATTGATTTTTACAGGAAATTATGATAAAATAATAAGATGAAAAAAACAAAATCTGGAGGTGGAATAAATATGAGGTGTCATATTCGTAGACCAATCTTAAATGAGGAGAATTCATTTAAAAGCAATATTCTTTTAATGGCAATCGGACTTTTGGTAATGGTAGTATCATCAATTATATATTGCTTGAACTATACATCATTTTCTGAGTGTGTTAAAGAAATTTCAAATGCAGATTTTAGGGGAATATCACTTGCTATGGGATTTCCGATGATATTTGTAATCGGATTAGTTCTTGCTATATCAAGCTTGAATTTACATAACCCTTATATTTTTTGTGTATTGGTTTTTCTGCTTGGGGTGTTTACCTGTGAATTGATTCATTCTGAGAAAGTATTGTTTGCTTTCGCTATGTTGATAATATCCATTGCTCTATTTATTCTTTTCAAAGCTTTTGAAAAAGTGGTATGTACATTCGTTACTTTTTCAATATGTAGCTTTTCAATCATATTATTTTATCTGCTAATTAACTTAATTCCCAATATGTCACACGAGGTAAAACTTTACTGTTCAATATCAATTTTTGTTCTCCTTTACAATATATTGGGTCGTTTAATAAATCGATGTTTTCTCAGATTTATGTTTGGTCATAGTAAAGAAAATGCAAATGAATATGGTTTTAGCCAATTAAAAAATCAAATTAACATCATCTACTTATTTGCGTTCGTCATTATTAATATCGGTTTTATGGATAGTCTGTTTAGTACCGAAAATCCATATGCAAGTGTTGTAAATAACGCCTTACTTACTGGAGTTTGTATTTCAAATGTTAAGTGGCAGTCTATTCTATGGTTTGTTAAGGATGATGACAATGATAATAACAAAAATATCGTTGTTATTGGCAACAAACAGTAATTAATAGGATATCATCAATATATAGAGCTTCTCACATTGAGGGCTCTTTTCTTATACCCAAAATCAAAGGAGGAATTCAATGCAGTTAATAATTGCAGAAAAGCCAAGTGTTGCTCAGTCAATCGCAATGGCTCTCGGAGCGACCACCAAAAAGGACGGCTACATGGAGGGCAACGGATATATCGTGTCATGGTGCGTGGGACATCTTGTTTCCCTTGCCGATGCCGATATATACGATGAAAAATTCAAGAAGTGGAATATTTCAGACCTGCCGATTATGCCGAGTGATTGGCAGTTTGTTGTTTCTGCGGATAAGTCAAAACAGTTCGGTATTCTCAAAAAGCTGATGAATGACAGACGTGTTACCGAGGTTGTCAATGCCTGTGATGCAGGACGTGAGGGCGAGCTTATTTTCCGTCTTGTTTATGAAAAGGCAGGCTGTAAAAAACTGATAAAGCGTCTTTGGATTTCATCAATGGAGGAAAGTGCAATCCTTGACGGTTTCAAAAATCTTCGTGATGGTGCGGAATACGAAAAGCTGTATCAGTCCGCTTTATGCCGTGCAAAGGCAGACTGGCTTGTGGGAATCAACGCAACAAGGCTTTTCTCAAGGCTCTATAACAAAAAGCTGAATGTCGGCAGGGTTATGACACCTACCCTTGCAATGCTTTGTGAGCGTGACAGTTCAATCGACTCTTTTGTGAAAGAGAAGTATTTCAATGTTCATCTAAAAAATGACGGCTGCGATGCAGTTCTTGAAAAGATTAAGAAACAATCGGAGGCTGAAAAAATCAAGTCGGAATGTGATGGGGTTCAGGCGGTTGTGAAGTCTGTTAAGCGTGAGCAGAAAACTGTAAATCCTCCTAAACTTTATGACCTCACTACACTACAGCGTGAAGCAAACCGTCTGTATGGTTTTACCGCACAACAGACCTTGGATTACACGCAAAGTCTTTATGAAAGCAAGCTTGTCACCTATCCTCGAACGGACAGCCAGTTTATTACTGAAGATATGGCTGATACGGCAAAAAATATTGCGGGAATTGTTCTGAAAAAGCTTCCGCATTTTGATGGTATTCAGCTAACTCCAGATATTCAGCGTGTTATCAACAACAAAAAAGTTACCGACCATACCGCAATTATTCCGACAGCAGAGCTTGCAAACGCGGATTTGAACGCTGTTCCCGACGGGGAAAAGAAAATTCTCTACCTGATTGCAAACCGTCTGATTTGTGCGACAAGTGAAAAATATGTCTATGAAACCGTTACGGCTGAAATTAGCTGTGGCGGTTATTCTTTTGTGGCAAAGGGCAAAGGTGTTATTTCTGATGGCTGGAAAGGCATTGAGCAGAATTTCAAGGCTTTTCAGAAGTGCAAAGACGATGATGAGGAGGAAGAGGCTGTTCTTGAATTATCTGAGGGGCAGATTATCGAGCATCCTGCTTGTGATATTTCAGAGCATTTCACTCAGCCCCCGAAGCATTTTACAGAGGACACCCTCCTGTCGATGATGGAGCGTGCGGGAGCAGACGAAATTACCGAGGAAGTCGAGCGTTCAGGGCTTGGCACTCCTGCCACAAGAGCCGGCATTATTGAAAAGCTGACAAAGGGCGGTTTTATCAAACGTGAAAAGAGAAATCTTGTTGTAACTCAAGGAGGTGCGGAGCTTGTGGAGCTTATGCCGGATATTATTAAGTCCGCAAAAATGACTGCCGATTGGGAAAACGCTCTGTCACTGATTGCACAGGTGAAATTCACTCCACAGCAGTTTATGGCTGATATTGAAAAGCTCACGTCTGATATAATTTCTGTTGCCAAAAACAGTGTTGATGAAAGCAAGATTGTTAAAAATAGCGATGAAATTATAGGGAAATGCCCACGCTGTGGGAAGAATATTGTTGAAACTTCAAAGGCATATTCCTGTGAGGACAGAGCCTGTGGATTTGCCTTGTGGAAAGAAAACAAGTTCTTTCAGTCAGCAAAAAAGCCGTTCACCAAAGAAATGGCGACGGCTTTAATTCGTGATGGTAAGGTTGCGGTCAAGGGCTTGTATTCACAGAAAACAGGCAAAAAGTATGATGCTACGATTTGTCTTGACGATACAGGTAAGTATGTAAATTTTAGATTGGAGTTTGCGAAGAAAGATAAGTGATAGCTTGCATTGAAATCGGTTATACTGTAAGCGATACATACACCCCCGACTTCTACAAAGCCCGTAATTATGCTATACTGATGGTACGAAAATGATCCGAGTATAGAAAAGGGGCAGATCAGATGGAAAACAAAATACC
>JAEWXO010000069.1 GCA_023458875.1 Bacillota bacterium
TAGGGAACGCATTTATGCGTTCCGTTATGCTACGTGGTTTGTCGATTAAAAGCTATTTTATACTGTGAGAACCCTTGAATTTTCAAGATGTGAAATTATTTTTGATGTGCGAAGTTTGAGTAAATAAAACAAAATGCTCATAAGATAATGATTTGCATATTCTTATGAGCATTTTTCATATTTTAATACTGGACCACACCTTCTATGTGCAGACAGCGTATTTTCCTGTAATCATATGTCAGCAAAGGTCTGTAATCTGTGTTATAGCTGTGTGCGGCAACCAGAATATCCGAACGGCCAAATGGCGCCGATGCCTCAACTACAACAGGAGAATGCTGAAATTCGCTGCCGTCAAACAGAAGCTGTACTATATCTCCCGGCCTGAGCTCGCTCATTGAACATTCACGGGCCTTAGGACCTACAGAATCAGTTTTTCGCGTAAGAAAGTTATATAAATAAGTTACACCGGTCCACGCCGGAGCTTTGTTGTTTGCATTTATATAATACCATCCGAATGTCGGAGTATAATTCATCACTCCGCCTCCGGCATATATGCACTGAGATGCAAAGTTTGTACAGTCACCGCCTATTTTATCGTAATCATAATAGAAAGGATTTGCAGAAAGAGCCCATTTGTGAGCATATCTTACAGCAGCATCCCTGTCATAGCGTTCAAGAGATTTCATGATATATCATCACCCTTTTTATTATATGAGGATATTGAGGGGTATGTTACTGCAGGGATTTCTAATCAGCACGGGTCGACCGGGCTTTCCGACCGCCCTGGACCTTCGTTTTACCACTTTATGGTATAGATAAATAACAACGATGCTATCAATAAACCGGAGCTGCCGCACATTTATTTTTGTACGGCAGCTCCGGTTTTTTTATTTTTTGGAAGGTTCCAATTTACATGTCACTCTGAAATCATAGAAAGCAACAGCTACATTTTATTTTTAATAGCTTCAAGGCGGTTAAGTGCTTCATAAAGCGTATCTTTTTTCTTTGCAAAATGAAGTCTGATATATCGGTTTTCGGGCTCTTTGAAAAAGCTTGAACCGGGGACTGCGCCTACTCCCACTCTTTCTGCAAGCTTTTCGCAGAATTCAAGGTCGCTTTCATATCCGTACCCGGAAATGTCAAGCAGAATATAATAAGCACCCTGTGGAACGGTGTGGTTTATCTTTAGGCTGTCAAGACCGTCAAGCAGAATGCTGCGTTTTTCAGTGTACTTTTTCTGCAGGTCAAGATAATATTCATCAGCGAAATTCAGTCCGGTAACAGCCGCCTCCTGAAGCGGCGCGGCTGCACCGACAGTAAGAAAATCGTGCACTTTTTTTACGGTATCAATAACAGCGGACGGTGCAATTACATATCCCAGACGCCAGCCTGTTATCGAGTAGGTTTTTGAAAGCGAACCGCAGGAAATGGTGCGCTCCCACATATCCGGCAGGGTTGCAAAATATGTATGCTTATTCGGAGCATATAATATATGCTCATATACCTCATCGGTAATTACAAAGGCATCATACTTCCGGGCTAAATCTGCAATAATTTTAAGCTCGTCGTATGTAAATACCTTACCGCATGGATTGGACGGATTGCAGAGAATAAGAGCTTTCGGATTCTGCTTAAAAGCAGCTTCGAGCACATCAGCGTCAAAACCAAAATGCGGCGGAATAAGCGGCACATAAACAGGCTCAGCCCCGGAAAGGATTGTATCGGCACCGTAGTTTTCATAAAAAGGAGAAAAAACTATAACCTTATCTCCGGGATTTGTAACACTCATCATTGCCGCCATCATGGCCTCAGTACTGCCGCAGGTTACGACAATTTCACTGTTCGGATCTATTTTTCTTCCTGTGAAATGCTCATGCTTTCTCGAAAGAGCCTCACGGAAATTCTGTGCGCCCCATGTTATCGAATACTGATGAAAATCCTCCCTCGTTACCTCTGCAAGCCTGTCAAGTATTTCACGGGGCGGTTCAAAATCAGGAAAGCCTTGAGATAAATTTACTGCACCGTATTGATTGGATATTCTCGTCATTCGTCGGATTACAGAATCGGTAAATCCGCTTGTTCTGTTTGAAAGCTCAGGCATTTTCTGCCTCCTTTAAATATTATATTCCAGCTTGCGTTCGTCAACTATACGTCTTGATTTATGCTCGGAGCGTGTATCAAGTCCGCCGTCCTCATGTACGACAACGGCATACGGTTTTACGCCTATTCTTGATTTTAAAGCGGTTGAAACCGTATCGGCAACCTGCTCGTCAGAATCAGGATTATCCGGATTTTTTTCTATTTCAACAGAGTACTTGCAGGTGAAATCCTTATCAAAAATTCTTATGAGATATTCGCCCGTTATACCTTCAATATCATGAATAACCGCTTCAATATCACTAGGGAAAACATTTACAGCTGATACGATAAACATATCGTCTTTTCTGCCATTTATATGTATTTTTCCGTGTGTACGTCCGCATGAGCATTTTGTATTGTCAATCCAGCCTATATCTCCTGAAAGAAAACGGATCATCGGTCTTGCCTTTTTACGGAGCGTTGTATATACAAGCTCTCCGACAGATCCGGCCGGAAGAATTTCACCTGTATGAATATCAACTGTTTCAACGAGAATCTGATCCTCGCAGATGTGTAATCCATCCTTCGCCTCGCACATTGCAGCGCAGGCACCGAAAATATCCGACAAGCCGTAGAAATCGTAAAGCTCAGCGCCCCATAAGTCCTCTATTGCCTTTCTTGTTGCATCTATTGAACCACCGAGTTCTCCTGCAACAATTATTTTTCTGATTGAAAGGTCGGTTTTCGGGTCAATTCCTGATTTTTTTGCCTTCTCTCCAAGCTGCCATGCGTATGACGGTGATGTCCACAGAATAGTAGGCTGATAGGTCTGCAGAATATACAGAAGCCTCTCACTCGGAAGAGTACCGCCCCATATGCAGAGCGCACCGAGGTTTTGCGCACCTATTACGTCCGGTCCTCCGACATAAAGCGAAAAATTAAGTGCGTGAACATATCTGTCATTCGGTCTCATTCCTATCTGCCAGAACCAACGGCTTTCAGTGTCCTGAAACTCATCAAAGTCCTGCTTTGTAAACGGGCTCATTGTCGGTACTCCCGTTGAGCCGGTCGAGGTTGAGATAAATACAACATCCTCCTCAGGAACTGCCGCAAGCTCACCCAGAAACGAACCTACACCCTGTGTATCTCGCTCTGTCTGCTTATTGATAAACGGAAATCTCTGCAGATCCTCAAGGGTATTTATATCCTTAGGCTTCACTCCTGCCTCATCAAATGAACGCTTATAATATGGTGAATTATTATAGGAAAACTTCACGATTTCCTTAAGCCTTTCTAATTGTAACTCTTCAAGGCTTTCCCTGTCAAGAGTTTCGATATACTCATTCCAGTATTTCTTTTTTGTATCAGTTGCCATTTAAATTACCCTCCGTATCTCGTATCCAGTATTGCGGGATAAATTTCCACTTTTTATCTCTGGATTTTTTTATTAATTCAACATCATTATCGTTAAGATGTTTAATATAGTTCTGCTAAGCACATGTTGTAAATGCACCCTGCACACCTCTGCCAAGCCATATAAACTCTTTCATATACACATCGTTCCTCATATTTTTTTATCAAGCTTACCTGTAATAAATTCGCCGATCCACTGAATAAGCTGAACCAGAACAATCAATATCGAAACACAGGCTATCATTATATCCGTCTGATATCTCTGATAACCGTAGCGATAAGCCAGATCTCCGAGACCGCCACCGCCTACAAGTCCTGCCATTGCAGAAAAACCGAGAATTGATATTGCCGTTACCGTTATGTTCTTTACAAGTGACGGCAATGCCTCCGGAATAAGTATTCCTGTTATTACTGAAAGCTTTTTAGCACCTGATGAAACAGCCGCTTCAATTATTCCTCTGCTTACGTCTGAGAACGAAGCCTCCGCAAGTCTTGCAAAAAAAGCGATTGACGCTATGGAAAGCGGAACAACAACTGCTTCGGAACCTATTTTTGTGCCTACAATAAGCTTTGAAAGCGGAAGAAGCAATATCATCAGTATAAGAAACGGTACAGAACGTATTATGTTAAGAATAATACCGACGGATTTATTCACAGCCGCATTCTTTACAAACAGCCGGTTTGACGTCGCATAAAGCAGCAGTCCCAGAATACCGCCTAATACTATTGCCGCAGCAAGCGAAGTCAACACCATAAATGCCGTTTGCGCCAAAGCTTTTTTTATTTCATCACTCAGATTCAGAATATTTTCAAGCACTAAGAATCACCTCTGTTCTGTGTGTTCGCTCAACGAGAGCTTTAATTGTCTCTTTTACATTTTCATTTTCACCGATAATATTTACATAGAGGATTCCCAGTGGTTTTGCTCCGATGTATTCTATTTTTCCATGAAGAATATTGTACTTGACGTTATAGTCTGATGCAGTTTGTGAAAGCACAGCCTCCGCTGCCTTTTCACCAAGATATGTTATTTTGACAACAGGACCGCTTATCACTGTTTTTATTTCTTCCGGTATCTCAAAATTCTGCGTGTGTGCAATCAGCTGCCTTGTGAATTCATGCTGGGGATTTGTAAAAACGCTATATACGTCGCCTGTTTCTACAACCTCTCCGTCTGACATTACAGCAGTCCTGTTGCATATGGATTTTACAACATCGAGCTCGTGTGTAATTATTATAATCGTAACTCCAAACTTATTATTTACTTCCTTTAACAGTTCAAGCACTGACGAAGTTGTTTCTGCATCAAGAGCAGAGGTCGGCTCGTCGCAAAGCAGAATACTCGTATTATTTGCAAGTGCTCTTGCTATTGCAACACGCTGCTTCTGACCTCCTGAAAGCTTTGACGGATAGGAATCAGCTTTATCGGAAAGCTTTACAAATTCAAGCAGCTCATGAACTCTGTTCTGAATCTGAGCTTTATTCCAGCCCGCCGCTTTAAGTACAAAGGCAATGTTCTGAAAAACTGTCTTATTCTCCGCAAGGTTGAAATGCTGAAAAATCATTCCGATATTTCCGCGGAGCTTACGTAACTGTGCCCCCTTCAAAGCTCTGCTTTTATATGAGCTTTTAGCATTCTCACTTGCATTATATCCGGTTATATCTTCCCCGTTTACAATAACACTGCCTCTGCTTACTCCCTGCAAAAGGTTTATCGTTCTTATAAGTGTGCTTTTACCTGCCCCGCTGCCTCCGACAATTCCGAATATATCGCCTTTATCTATACTGAACGATACATTCCTTACAGCGTTGATTTTACATTTTCCATTGGTAAGAACAACGCTGACATCCCTGAATTCTACCATTTTATCACCACAACTTTACTCATTATATGCCGGTGGCTTTGCAAACGCTGTATACTGCTTGCTTTCATCTTCAATAACGCTGCGGAATTTATCAGAATGAACGATTGAAGTAATATCCTTTGCAAACTGCTTATCAATATCAGCGGTTCTTACTGCAATAACGTTGAAATATCCCTCTCCAAGCTGTTCATTATAAACTGCGTCAGAAAGCTTCAGGCCTGCACCGATAGCATAATTTCCATTAATTACTGCAAAATCTGTACTGTCAAGGACACTCGGCAAAATCTCTGCACTGACTTCTGTAAACTTCAGATTCTTTGGGTTTTCTGATATATCCGAAACTGTTGCCTTTGAAGCATCAATATCAGGATCTAAAGTAATAACACCGGTCTGTGCAAGTACACGAAGTGCTCTTGAAAGGTTTGTGTCGTCATTCGGGATTGCAACTGTTGAACCGTTATCTGCATCATTGGTATTATCGTATTTATTTGAAAATACTCCCATTGCTGCAGTCGGAATTTCTGTTATATAGCTGAGCTTCAGTGAATGATCCTCGCTGAATTTTTTCAGATATGTGGAATGCTGAAACATATTCACATCAATTTCATTTTCTGCAAGTGCGTTATTCGGCTGAACATAATCAGAAAATTCCCTCAATTCTATTGTATATCCCTTTTCTTCAAGTTCAGGCTGAATTGCCTCCTTGAACATATCACCGTAAGGTCCTGCACATACACCGAGTCTTATCGTTTTTTCGGATTTTTTCTCTTTTCCGCATCCCGTCAGTCCGACTGTTCCGATAATAACTGCAAGCGTAACCGCTGTAATTTTTTTAATTTTATTCATAAAGGTAAACTCCTTAAAAATTTTTATTTATGGTATCATATATAGGCCTTAATGATGCTCTCTTCATCATTAAATTCAACATCGCTCTGTATACAAATGTCTGCACATTCGTTTAAGCGACAGGATAAATAAATACTCCATTCTGTTCCCCCCTGTCTGGAATATACTAATGATAACACCGAAAACCCGTTCTGTCCAATACAATAAACCAATAATCAGTAATAGATTTTCCCTATATGTTTGGTATGCTTCCTATAAAAATAAAAAAACTGCAGGAAAACAAGTTTTCCCACAGCTTTTTACATCCTACTTTACTGTTGAGCCATGCCCTCAAGTAAGGCTAATAAATAACTTACCCTTCTCTGCCGAACGGTAACAAATACTCCTTTAATTTATCTATATAAAGCATTCCTATATCGCTTAAAAACGAATTTTTTCTTGTAATAAAGCCTATTTCCATTATTTCATCCGGTGCCTTTTCTTCATAGCTGAAAGGAACGGCAAGATAATCCGTACCGTTAAGCTCCTCGCAGATGATTCCTGAGCAAAGCGTATAGCCGTTAAGTCCTATCATAAGATTGAGCATAGTCGAACGGTCGCACGCCTTTATGGTGCGGGAGTATTCGCAGGTGCTGAGAATTTCTTCTGAGAGATAAAACGAGCTGTTTTCACCCTGCTCAAATGAAAGGCACGGATAATCCGCAAGCTGCGAAAAATTAATCGTCTTATTTTTTGCAAGCGGATGTCCTCTCCACAAATACACATATGGTTTGCAGTATGTAAGCTTTTGAAATTCAAGATTGTTCGTCGAAAGCAGCTTTGTTATTGACTGGCGGTTGAAATTATCGAGATAAATTATTCCTATTTCACTCCGGAGTGTATGAACATCGCTGATTATATCCCTTGTCTGCGTTTCACGGATTGCAAATTCATAGTCTGCCGTACCCAGCACCTTTACCATTTCTACAAATGCCTTGACTGCAAATGAATAATGCTGTGTTGAAACCCCGAACTTTTTCTTGACATTTGTGCCTCCGGAGTATTTTTCCGCAAGAATTTCATACTGTGACAAGACCTGCTTTGCGTAAAGTATAAATTCAGTACCGTCGTTTGTAAGTGTAACACCACGGCCGCTGCGGTTAAAAACAGTTATGCCTATTTCCTTTTCAAGCTCCTGTATTGAAGTCGTAAGCGACGGCTGTGTAATAAACAAAGCCTCGGCCGCTTTATTCAGAGAACCGGTTTCGGAAATTGTAATTGCATATTTAAGTTGCTGTAAAGTCACTCTGCACCGCCTCATTTCATATAATTCATATAGGTTATATATCACTATATCAGATTTCCACGCAGAAGTCAAGTATTTTTTGGTGGATAAGTACAGATTTTTAGAAAACTTATTAAAAAAATATGTTTAATAAGTTTTTAATGTATTATTGAAATCATACAAAACCTATGTTATAATAGTATTATATTTAAATGAGAGGACTGATAACAATAAAATTCTCAACAAAAGGACGATATGCACTGCGTATGCTGCTTGACCTTGCTCTTCATCAAAGCGAAGGCTACATTTCATTAAAGGATATTGCAAAGCGACAGGACATATCAAAAAAATACCTTGAACAAATTGTTCCGCTTCTTAACCGTTCGGATATCCTGAAAACCAACAGAGGTTATCAGGGTGGATATATGCTTGCAAAAGCTCCGACCGAATATACAGTCGGTGATATTTTACGTCTTACCGAGGGAAGTCTTGCACCTGTAGCCTGTCTTGAATCAAAAACAAACGAGTGTCCGAGAGCTTCAGAATGTATGACTCTGTATGTCTGGGATGGATTATACAAGGCTGAAACTGACTATCTTGACAGCATTACTCTTCAGGATATTATCGACCGAAATAACAGTTATGGAAATGATTATTCAATTTAAGGCAGGGAGATGAGCATGTGAGAACAATTCTTTGCTTCGGTGATTCCAACACCTATGGACTCAACCCAAAAGACCACAGCAGATTTGATTATGACAAACGATGGACAGGAATCCTTGATCAGAAAATGCGTCCTCACGGTTTCCGGGTGGATGAAGAGGGACTTTGCGGACGCACTACGATTTATCCCGATATTCTCAGGCAAAGCAGACGGGGAATTGACGTTCTTCCCGTACTTCTTGAAAGTCATTCGCCGATTGATTATTTCGTAATCATGCTCGGAACCAATGACTGCAAAAGCTGCTTCAATTCCACTCCTCAGATAATTTCCGATGGTATACGCTGTCATATAAGGCAGGTACGCGAGAAAAGTGATGCAAAAATACTTCTTATGTCCCCGATTCATCTTGCATTAGGTGTTGGTGAAAAGGGCTTTGATGAGGAATTCAACGAAAGCTCCGTTGTTCTTTCAGGACTTTTGAAAGGCGCTTACTCAGCCATCGCAGATGAAGAAAAGTGCCTTTTCCTCGCCGCCTCAGACTACGCCGAGCCATCCGTATATGACAGAGAGCATATGGACGAAAACGGCCACAAATCCCTTGCCGAAGCCGTTTATAATGTTATTTACAATGATATGAGCAGTAATTTCAAATAAAAAATATATCATTATTCCTCCACATGTGTAAGCTCGAGTTAAACCCGAAGATCCAAGGTGACCGCGAAGGTCCGGGGCGACCGGAAAGCCCGGTCGATTCCGCAGAATCTAAACCCTTGCTTAATAATAACTGAAAACCAGAAAATAACCGCATATTTCGCAATTTGAAATATGCGGTTATTTTCTTCTCTTATAAACTTTAACTATTATATATTTCCCCCATAAAGTCCTGCACTGAAATATCGGTCACCTCTGTCAGGAAAAACCGTAACTATATTCCCTGTGTCAATTTTATCTGCAAGCTTTAAAACTGCTGACATTGCAGCGCCAGAGGATGAGCCTGCAAAAATCCCCTCATTTTCAGCAATTATTCGTGCCGTTTCAAAAGCCTCTGTATCAGTGACCTTAATAACACCGTCTACAAGCGACATATCCATTGTCTCTGCAATAAAATCGTTGCCGATACCTTCAATATTATAGTCGCTGTGTTCTCCGCCGCCCATTGTCGAGCCAACAGGATCTGCAAGTATTCCCTTTATATCCGGATTTTTCTCCTTTAGATATTTAAGTATTCCCGTATATGTACCGCCGCTTCCAGCTCCTGCTACTACATAATCTATTTTACCTTCAAGGTCGTCATAAATTTCCTTTCCGGTAGTTTCATAGTGTGCAAGGGGATTGCTTTGATTTGTAAACTGACTAAATGAAACAGAGCCCGGTATCGTTGCCTTTATCTCCTCAGCTTTTTCCACTGCGCCAAGCATACCGTATTCACGCGGAGTATTTATAACCTCTGCACCCAAAGCACGCATAAGAGCCTGCTTTTCGACAGAAAATTTTGTCGGAACAACAAAAATAATACGATAGCCCCTGTTAAGTGCCGCAAAAGCAATACCAAGTCCGGTATTTCCTGCGGTAGCTTCAACAATAGTGCCTCCGCTTTTAAGTATTCCCTTTTCTTCTGCATCACGGAGCATATAAAGTCCCGTTCTGTCCTTTACGCTTCCTGAAGGATTGTAAAGCTCCAGCTTTGCAAAAATTTTCACCTCTTTTTTTGCTTCAAAATGGCCGAGCCTTACAAGAGGAGTATGCCCGATTAAATCCTGCATTGATTCATAATATTTCATATCCGTTCATTTTCCCGTATCGGAAAATGCACTCCTTTCAGTGTTTTGTTATTGTTGCCTGCAAAGCTCCGGACAACTGAGCGAAGGTCCGGGGCGACCGCAAAGCCCGGCCGCATCCGCAGATGCGAAATCCCTGCTAAAATCTTAGTGACTGAAGAGTAACCTGCATTAAGCATTATATCCCCATATGGGCTGAATAGTAACCACTTTTATCAATTGCCTGCTGTAAATCTGCAAGAATATCCTCAATATTTTCAATTCCTGACGACAGACGGATAAGTCCGTCTGTAATGCCGACTTTTTTACGGATGTCAGCCGGAATTGATGCATGTGTCATTGTTGAAGGATGGCATACAAGAGATTCAACTCCGCCTAAACTCTCTGCGAGTGTTATTAGCCCAAGGCTTTCGAAGAAAACACGGATATCAAAGTTTTCATATAGTTCAAAGGAAATCATTGCTCCTCCGTTTTTAGCCTGAGCTTTATTTATTTCATAACCGCTGTCGCTTTTCAGTCCCGGATAATAAACTTTTTTTACTGCTTTATTCCTGCTCAGAAAATCTGCCGCCTTCTGAGCATTTGAAACGTGTCTGTCCATACGAACGCCAAGTGTTTTAATTCCCCTTATCAGCAAAAACGAATCAAACGGGGAAAGAACTCCACCCGTTGAATTCTGGATAAATGCAAGCTTATCCGCAAGCTCCTTTGTACTGACAACTGCCAGACCTGCAACAACATCACTGTGACCACCGAGATATTTTGTGGCACTGTGAATTACTATATCCGCACCCAGATCAACAGGCTTCTGTAAATACGGAGTCATAAACGTGTTGTCAACGATAACAAGCAGATTATGTCTATGCGCTGCTTCCGATACAGCCTTAATGTCCGTTATCGTCATAAGCGGATTTGCCGGGCTTTCTATCATAACTGCCTTTACATCATCTGTTATATCCCGCCTGAAAGCATCAATATCGGTTGTGTCGGATATTGTATATGCAATTCCGAAATGGTTAAATACCTTATCAAGAACACGGAATGTTCCGCCATATACATTACTCGAAATAAGCACCCTGTCGCCGGTTTTAAGAAGACTTAAAACTGCCGTTATCGCTGCCATTCCCGAACCGAAAGCAAAGCCTGCATAACCGTTTTCAAGCTCTGCAATAAATGCTTCAAGTGCTTCTCTTGTCGGATTTCCAGTGCGAGAATATTCATATCCACGCATTTTGCCAAGTCCGTCCTGCCTGTATGTTGAGGTCTGATAAATAGGTACATTTACCGCACCTGTTCTCTCATCAGTTGAAATACCTCCGTGAATCAATGCTGTATCAATGTTTTTATAGTTACTCATTTCTATTTACTCCTTATAATTAATTTTTATCTGCCGTAATATTCTCAAGTACGCTCACATTTAAAGAATATGCTAACTATTCAGCCGCTATGGTTAAGTTATTAATCCGGCAGGAATTTTTACTATTGCCGGGTCGACCGGACCTCCGGACATATATCTCAACTTATACATATGGCTGAATAGCTACGAGAATGCTGTGATTTACAGTAAACATGCAATTCTATTCAAAGACATACCCTCCTGTATATTCAGCTGAAACAAGACATACATTTTCAAATGCACGGAGTCCGTCTCTTCGTCCGCTGAAATACTGCTGCTGGACCTTATCAGGCGTAAGAGCTGTTATTTGAATGCCATGCTCTCGCAAATGCGCAAAGCTTTGCGGTGACGCTCTCTCTTTGTTCAATCATAATAAACCTCCGATAATTCAAAAAGGAGGACGCAAATCTGCATCCTCCGTAAAATGACAGTATAAAACTGTAAAACTTTACATATGAGTATATGCCTGATTCCGCTTACAACATATTAAATTGTTAACGCAACAGCATATACAGCTTGTAATTATATAAACGGTTTTCATGGCAATTTTCCTCCTGATAAGTCATCATTTTTTAATAAAACATCGGCGTTGAAAGGTAACTTTCATATGTATTTATGTGATAAAGCTGTCGGGGATTTTCTGAAATATTTTCATAACGCTTAGCCCTCTCTGAACTTATTCTTAACAACTATACTATACATATCGGTTATATATATATTATATGTCTTATATCCTACTTTGTCAATATGTAAAGTATACTTTTGTATCATATTATAAAAACAAATTATTATCATACACCATTTCTTTTGTTTTTACCAATTGATTCATAATTTTCAAGGAGACTATTCCTTTTATCTTATGTATTTTTTGAGGGCAGAATCAAAAAGATTCCGCCCTCATATTCCGGGGACTTTTTTACAGCCTCACTTTGATGTATTTAAAAGATTTGATTTTAATAGAACTATAAATCTGCAGCGCTAAAAGATCTGACAGATTTTTTATATGCACAAAATGTAAGCACAGCATAAACAATAAGACCTGCGGCAAGAATAAACAGTCTGTACGGAATATCCCCGGGATTTGTATTATCAATATGATTATGCACAAACGGTATAGCAAATGTACAGGCCTCTGCAAAAATCATTATAATAAAAAAAGTAATGCTTGCTGTTATAAATGGCTTTCCTATTTTATCAGTGTTTTTATAATACTTTGTAAAGAATTGAATATTGTAAACACCCATCATTATAAAAGCTATTCCAAACATTGCAGCATTTGCATCCATTCCCGCCTGATTTGCCGGAACTGATTTAAAGCTGTTTCTGAGAAATGAAAAAGGAACAGCAAGAATTACCTGTACTGTCTGTAATATGACCACAGTAATAAATCTTGCACCCACAACACTGCTTTTTTTTACCGGAAGCATCATCGTATATGTAATATCATTGTTTTCTCTTCCTTTGAGACACATAAAATAAACACCGAGCATAAAATAAAAGAATATTACATAATACGGATAGTTAGGTATAAGCACCATTGCAGATAAAGATAGAAAAATAATGGATGTCGGATGAATTGCAAGTTTAAATTCTTTATATAGCATATTTTTCATCATAATCACTCCTTTTCAATATGTACCATAATATCTTCAAGATCAGCAGGCTTAACACCATCTATTCCCTGACAATCATCAGCCTTTATAAGTGCACTGTAGCCGTGCTTGCTCTTTTTACACCCTATCAGTTTATCCTTAAGCTCCTGAGCCTTACTATCATTTAACTCAAGTACACGATAGTCCTGTACATATTTTTCTATATTACTTTCTGCAAGAACCCGTCCGTTTTTTATATAAATTATATTGTCAGCACATTTGTCAAGGTCCGACGTTATATGTGTTGAAAACAAAATTGTAATTTCATCCTCGCTCAGTTTCAGAAATATATCGAGAAGCTCATCTCTTGAAACAGGATCGAGTCCGCTTGTAGGCTCATCAAGTATCAGAAGCTCAGCATTATGCGAAAGTGCAAGTGCAAGCGAATATTTGACTTTCATTCCCTCTGAAAGCATTGATGGTGTTTTGCTTTCATCCAGGTTAAATAAATCAAGATATTTAAGATATGCCTTGTCATCCCAGTTATTATAAAAACGTTTTGTTGTATTTGTTATAGACTTGATTTTGCTTTTAGAATAATAATTTATACCGCCTGAAACAAAACCTATTCTCTGCTTGATTTCATTTTCAGCCTCATCAAATGTCTTTCCGAAAAATTTTATATCTGCACTGTCAGGATGTACAAAATTAAGAAGTGATTTTAGAGTCGTAGTTTTTCCTGCACCATTTCGTCCTATAAAGCCTGTTATTTTTCCCTTTTCAAGTGAAAATGAGACATTGTCAAGACTGAATTTTTCATATTTTTTACAAAGATTTTTTACAGTAAGAATATTATTTATTTTCATCATCCTCCTCTTGTCTGAAAATGTTTTTTACAAGTTCAGAAAATACTGCTTTAGGCGGAATAGCTATGCCTCTTTTTTTATCTGCAAGTACAAGCAATATATCACCGGGAACTATACCAAATTCATCACGTATTTCCTTCGGAATAACTATCTGTCCTTTTTCTCCTACCTTTACACTGCATGCAAATTTCCCACATTTTCCTTTTTTATCATATCAAGTACCTCCTGTATGAAAAGTATGACTTGTATGACTTAATTATACTCAATATAATTTATTTGTCAATACATTATACCTATTTGTTTATTTTTATAATCCACATTTTTTTATAAAACATTTTCACCATAATTATAGATATATTCATATCAAAACTCTGCCTCTATATTATCCGCAAAGAATATTCATAAAATATTAATCGTTATACATTATACTTATATTAAACAATCATTTCTTAGTAAGTTATATCATATGAATTTTCTGTTGACTCATTGCAGCCCGAATATTATATTTACCGGAGGATAATAAATGACCCTAAATAAAATTCTTAAAAATAAGCCTTATATAGAATGTATCAGTGACCTTATCAATGATGAAACACTGAAGCTGGAGACATTTACACATCACAAACATACTACCAGACTCCGTCACTCTCTGAACGTTTCATATTATAATTACGTTATCTGTAAGTTTTTAAGACTCGATGCAAAATCTGCGGCGCGTGCAGGTCTTCTTCATGATTTTTTCTTCTATGACAGAAAAGATTTTGACAAAGATTTATATAAGCACAATCACTTCAGTGAACATCCGAAAATAGCACTTGAAAATGCGTCACAGAGCTTTGACATAAACAAAAAGGAGGCTGACATAATTCTTAAGCATATGTGGCCTGTAACCTTCACCCCTCCCCGCTACCGTGAATCTGTAATTATTATTATGGTTGATAAATACTGTTCAATTATGGAGCTTATCAGACACAGATAAAAACAGAATGCAGTAAAAGCACTTGCCTTTACTGCATTCTGTCTTCTTTTTTTATTGAAGAATTAAATTCTCTATTGTATTTTTTAAATGTATTGGCGTAACCGTATTTCTAACCATTGCGTCATAAACATCCTCAGCCTTTGAACGTATACTTGTAATATCGTGTACTTTTGCGGATTGTCCCGGTTTATGCACCTTTATACCAAAGGCTGTTCGTTCGGTTCCGTCCTTTTTGATTTTTTCTGAGAAAAGGCTATAGCTTGTCTCTCCCATGATTTCTTCAATTAGAATTTCCATCTGATACTCCTTATGTAAAATTAATTTATTACATCTTAATTTTAACATGATTATCATTTTTTATCAATTCCATTGGTTACAATTATGCAACATCTGATTTTTGTTTATAACAGTCAAAAGTTTTGTCTAAAATTTCCTGATCCTTATTCTTTGTGAAACTGCTGACTACAGGAACAAGTATTAACCCGAACAGCATGGCTGCAGCTCCGGCATTTACAGGTGAAGCAATATTTACCTTCATTGCTGCCGCGGTTTTTGTTATTTCAGGGAATAAACCAAGGCTGAAAATAAACATATGAACTACTGTTATTCCTACGCCCGAAATAAAGCACGCTGTAACAGAAGCCCTGGTAATTTTTTTACTGAACAGTCCGTACATGAAAGGTGCAAGGAATGAGCCTGCGAGGGCACCCCATGATATTGACATGAGTGTTGAAATATATGCGTTTTTATTAAGTGCAAGTATTACTGAAATTACGAGGAATACTGCTATAAATATTCTCATAACAAGTATCTCCTGTTTTTCTGTAAGCTTTCCCTTTGTAATAGGGCGTACAAGGTCTATAGTAACAGTTGAGCTTGATGTAAGAACAAGTGACGAAAGAGTTGACATTGAAGCTGAAAGAACAAGCACAACTACAAGTCCTATCATAATCTCAGGAAGACATGAGTCAAGCATGCTTGGAATGATAGCATCAAAATCAAGTTTTCCGTTTGCAAGAGTATTTATAAACACTTTTCCACTTTCGTCTGTTGGATCAGTTGTACAATAAATTCTTCCTAGTCCGCCAAGGAAATATGAACCGCCTGCAACGATTATCGCAAATAATGTTGAAATTATTGTACCCTTCTTTATAGCATCTTCACTTTTTATAGCATAGAATTTATGTACCATCTGAGGAAGTCCCCATGTACCGAGCGATGTAAGAATAATAACTCCTGCGAGACTTATAGGGTCAGGACCGATTATAGAATTAAGTGTACCCTTTACAGCACCTGCAGTATCTACATCCCCGAGTTGCTCCATTGCTGATGCCAGTCCACCTTTATTGTTAAGCGCAAAAATCAATACGGCTGCTATACCGCCCAGCATTATAATTCCCTGAACAAAATCATTTATCGCTGTTGCAGCATAACCGCCAAGTATTACATATACAGCGGTGAGAAGAGCCATTGCAATAATGCAGGTTGAATACTTGAGATTAAATGCCATAGAAAAAAGTCTTGAAAGTCCGTTATATACCGAAGCTGTATACGGAATAAGGAATATAAATATAATTATTGCAGATGAAGTTTTAAGTGCCTTTGAGTTAAATCTTTTTTCAAAAAACTCAGGCATTGTTGAAGCATCAAGATGCTTTGTCATACACCTTGTTCTCTTTCCGAGCACTATCCATGCCAGAGCACTTCCAAGCAACGCATTTCCGACACCGATCCATGCTGCTGAAGAACCGTAGCTCCATCCGAACTGTCCTGCATATCCTACAAATACAACCGCTGAAAAATACGATGTTCCAAACGCAAATGCAGTAAGCCAGGATCCTAAATTTCTTCCTCCAAGTACAAATCCGTCAATAGACGAACTGTTTTTTGATGTTGCTATGCCAATGCCGACCATAATAAGCACATACAATATCAAGATAAGCCATGTCATATTAAAACCTCCTATTATTTTTACTTTATGATTTAAATCGTTTATGCTTTAAATCACTAAAGTGTATATATCATTAAGTATATCAAAGCACATAGGTTTTGTCAATAGAAGTTTCAGAAAACAAAAAAATAATTTTTTATTTCTGGATTACTATTCAGCCATATGTATAAGTTATGGATATATGACCGAAGGTCAAAGGCACGACCGGAAAACCCGGTCGACGCCGCTTCAGTCGAAATCCCTGCCATATTAATAACTTAACCGTCGCGGCTGAACAGCAGCTAACTTTGTGTAATTTTTCCCCTTTAAGATAATAAAAAATCCGCTACAAAACACATAAGGTGCTCTGTAACGGATAAAAAAGTCAATATAATGATTAAGAATATATCAAACACATGATGGCGGACTGCCACTGCTTGTTAAAAGCTATGCTTTGAAAATCAGGAATGCTCAGAAGCATTGCTTTTTTCGGCTGTCAGTATTACTACTGATCTTGGAGCAAGGAAAATCGTATTTCCGTTTCTCGGGGTAACATCGTTATAATTAACAGAATCGCTATGTTTATGAATTGTATTTATAACAACATTCCACATAAGATGATGAGGCAAATCAGGAAGCTGAATACTCTGCTGCTCCCAGAAAGTATTTATTCCGAGGAAAACAATATCATCCTCTGTATCATCTGCATCTCTTCCTGCAAACATTACACCTGTTACCCTTGTATTATAATTAAAATTCTGATTCCACGCACCGCTGTTATGAACGCTCAGATCAGGAAAACCACATGTTGACTGATTTGTTTTTCTTCTTATGACTTCGTGTTTTTTTCTGAATTCAATCATAAATTTGCAGAAGTCATACATCTCATGATATTTATCAAGTCTGGTCCAGTCAAGCCATGATGTAATATTGTCCTGACAATATGCATTGTTGTTTCCGAACTGTGTATTACAGAATTCATCACCGGCAAGGAACATCGCAGCACCTCGGCTGCACATAAGAACAGCAAATGCATTTTTGCGTAGTCTTGACCTGAGGCCCAGAACTGTTTCGTCATCTGTTTCTCCTTCGATTCCACAGTTCCAGCTGTTATTTACATTATCCCCGTCTGTATTGTTCCATCCGTTTTTCTCATTATGCTTTTCGTTGTAAGCATAAAGATCATACAGTGTAAATCCGTCATGACAGGTGATGAAGTTTACCGATGCGCATTCACCGCGCTTTTCAGGATTGTAAAGGTCATGGGATCCGGTAATACGTTTTACGGCATTTAAAGCCATTCCACCGTCGCCCTTAAGAAAACATCTTAACTCATCACGGTATTTTCCGTTCCACTCAGCCCATCTTTTCCATGAAGGAAAGCTTCCGACCTGATACAGACCGCCGGCATCCCATGCTTCAGCAATAAGCTTTACCTTTCCCAGAATAGGGTCAAACGCAAGACTTTCAAGAAGAGGCGGGTTACTCATAGGTGAACCGTCTTCATTTCGTCCCATAATAGTTGCAAGATCAAATCTGAAGCCATTAATACGGTAGTCTATTACCCAGGTTCTCAGACAGTCAAGAATAAACTGATGAACTATCGGATGATTACAGTTAAGTGAATTACCGCATCCACTGAAATTATAATATTTTCCGTCAGGTGTCAGAAGATAATAAATGTTATTATCTATGCCCTTGAATGAGAAAAACGGTCCTCTTTCATCACCCTCGGCAGTATGATTGAATACCACATCAAGAATTACTTCTATCCCGTTTTCATTTAATGTTTTTATTAATGTTTTAAGCTCGTGTCCCTCACGGTTATATTCTAACGCAGCGGTATATCCTGTATTAGGAGCGAAAAAGCTTATTGTGTTATAGCCCCAGTAATTATAAAGAATATTTCCGTCTACTACACGTATATCCTCCATCTCGTCAAATTCAAAAATAGGCATAAGCTCAACTGCATTTATACCGAGGTCTTTAAAGTAAGGAATCATTTCCATCAGTCCGGCAAATGTTCCCTTGTTCTTTACCCTTGAAGATTTGTCGATTGTAAATCCCCTTACATGCAGTTCATATATTATCAGATCCTGAAAAGGAATTTCAGGCTGCTTCATATTTCCCCAGTCAAATGTATCGTCAACTACTCTTGCCCTATATACATTTTCTTTTCCTGTCTTGACTCCCCATTCGCTTTGTCCTGTTACAGCCTTAGCGTAAGGATCAAGCAGATATGCATTTTTATTAAACAGCAAGCCTTTTTTCTTATTATAAGGTCCATCCATTCTATAGGCATATTCAAATTCAAGAATATCGGTATCAAATACTATCATAGAAAATGTATTACCGATACGATATGTCTTTGGAAATGGCAGAATGGCATAAGGTTTGCATTCTTTTCGTTTAAAAAGTAAAAGCTCACATGATGTTGCATTATATGAGTGAATTGTAAAATTTACTCCGTTTTGTATTGCTGTTGCCCCGTTAATAAGAAAAAAGCCGGGACGTACTTTAAATCCATCAATTTCATCAATCGGAACCAATGAATCTGAATACTTATGACACTGTATACTCATATTGTTTATAATCCCCTTAAATAAATGCATTATATATATATCGATAAGACATATGTCTTATCTAAAAAAATATATATATTTTGATTTTACTATAACATTTAGTATTTGTCAAGAAGAGATAAATATTCTATTCTTATATCGCGATAGTTTACTACGTTACTATTTTTGTGCTACGGTTTAGTTTTTATATTAGCAGAGACCTCAAGTCCGCACGAATCGACCGGGCTTTCCGATCGCGCATTTGACCTTCGGATATATGTCTCTATATTACACATATTATTAGTAGTAACAAATGGTTACAATTTTATTTTTCAGATGTCTCTCCCACTTGATAGAATTGCGACAATGTGGTATAATAAATAATGCAGTATCATTAAAATATGATATCCGCAAAAAACATTAATTATTTTTCGGGGAAGTGGACAAAATAGAAACTCGTGTTGCCATTATCGGCGTTATGGTAGAAAATAATGCCTCCACAGAAAGCCTAAACAATATTCTTCATTTTTACAGTGAGTATATAATAGGACGTATGGGTATTCCGTACAAGGAAAAAAATATAGGCATCATAAGTATTGCCGTTGATGCACCGGAGCATGTTATAAGTGCACTGTCAGGCAAAATAGGACGACTTCCCGGAATATCCACAAAAACACTCTATTCAAAATTAACTTAACGGGGAAGATTTTCTGACCCGGAAACGAAAGGACTCTTTAATATGTATAACCCAAAATCACTGAAAGCAGAAGAATTTATATCACACGACGAGGTTCTCGAATCTCTTGAATATGCAGAGGCAAACAAAAGCAATACAGAGCTTATTGACAAAATAATTGAAAAGGCAAAGCTAAGAAAAGGCCTTGACCACCGTGAAGCATCTGTTCTTCTCGCATGTGATATAAAAGAAAAAAATGATGAGATTTTAAGTCTTGCCCAGCAGATAAAAAAAGATTTTTACGGAAACAGAATAGTAATGTTTGCCCCTCTTTATCTTTCAAACTATTGTATAAACGGATGTGTTTACTGCCCTTATCATATGAAAAACAAGCATATAACACGTAAAAAGCTTACACAGGAGGAAATAAAGAAGGAAGTAATCGCATTACAGGATATGGGACATAAAAGACTTGCTTTAGAAGCAGGCGAAGATCCTGAAATGAACCCTATCGAATATATTCTTGAATCCATAAAAACCATTTACAGTATAAAGCATAAAAACGGCGAAATAAGACGTGTAAATATAAACATTGCCGCAACAACTGTTGAAAACTACAGAAAGCTTAAAGATGCAGGTATCGGAACATATATTCTGTTCCAGGAAACATATCATAAACAGAGCTATGAAAAGCTTCATCCGACAGGTCCTAAGCACAACTATGCTTATCATACAGAAGCCATGGACCGTGCAATGGATGGTGGTATCGATGACGTAGGACTCGGTGTGCTTTTCGGTCTTGAGCTTTATAAATACGAATTTGCCGCTCTTCTCATGCATGCAGAGCATCTTGAGGCAGTACACGGCGTAGGTCCGCACACAATAAGCGTACCAAGAATAAGAAAAGCCGATGACATTGACCCGTCTGTATTTGACAATGGAATAAACGACGATATTTTTGAAAAAATCGTAGCATGCATACGCATTGCCGTACCTTATACAGGAATGATTATTTCCACAAGAGAAAGCCCTTCATGCCGTGAAAGAATACTTAAGGTAGGTATTTCACAGGTAAGCGGCGGTTCGAGAACAAGTGTAGGCGGATATTGTGAACCGGAGCCTGAGGATGAAAATTCTTCACAGTTCGATGTAAGCGACAAACGTACACTTGATGAGGTTGTAAACTGGCTGATGTCACTCGGATATATTCCTAGCTTCTGTACAGCATGTTACCGTGAAGGCCGTACAGGTGACAGATTCATGACACTCTGCAAAAACAAACAGATTCAGAACTGCTGCCACCCTAATGCACTTATGACACTCAGAGAATATCTTGAAGACTATGCTTCACCTGAAACAAAGGAAATCGGTGAAAAGCTTATACAGAGCGAAATCCCTAACGTTCCCAGCGACAGGGTAAAGGAAATTGTTCTTAAATATCTTGATGAAATTCAAAACGGAAAAAGAGATTTCAGATTATAAAAATTACGGAGGAAATTACTATGGGACTTAATGACACACCATCTTCAGAACGTGTTCACATAGCATTCTTTGGAAAAAGAAACGCAGGCAAATCAAGCGCCGTAAATGCGGTCACGAACCAGAATCTGTCTGTTGTATCAGAAGTAAAAGGAACCACTACAGACCCCGTATACAAATCAATGGAACTCCTACCTGTAGGACCTGTTATGATTATTGATACTCCGGGCATTGATGATGAGGGCTCTCTCGGACAGCTCAGAATCAATAAAGCCCACGAGGTACTCAACAAAACCGATGTAGCTGTTCTTATTGTTGACTCATCATCAGGATTGTCCGATGATGATAATATGATTATAAATCTTTTCAAGGACAAGCGCATAAATTATATTACGGTTTACTCAAAGGCTGACAAGCTTGCATCAATTCCGGAAGCCTCTGATAATGAGATATACATAAGCTCCGTAACCGGGCTTAATATAGACGCTCTGAAAAATATGATTGCTGCAGCCGCTAAAAAGGAAGAATCCGATAAAAGAATAATCGGCCATCTCCTCTGCCCTGAGGATATAGTTATTCTTGTAGTACCTGTTGACTCTGCAGCACCAAAGGGCAGACTCATTCTTCCGCAGCAGCAGACAATACGTGATATCCTCGATTCGAATGCGACAGCATTTGTTGTACAGACTCCTCAGCTTGAATCCGCTCTTTCATCACTTTCAAAAAAATCACGACTTATCATTACAGACAGTCAGGCATTTGCAGAGGTATCAAAAATTGCGCCTGAAGATATAGACCTCACATCATTTTCTATTTTATTTGCAAACTATAAAGGAATTCTAAGTCCTGCTGTAAAGGGTGCAAATTCACTGAGTGAATTAAAAAACGGTGATAAAGTTCTTATTGCCGAGGGCTGTACACATCACAGACAGTGCAATGACATAGGAACTGTAAAGCTTCCGGCACTTATAGAAAAATATACAGGTGTTAAGCCTGAATACGAATTCACATCAGGAGGAGGTTTCCCTTCAGAGCTGTCAGGATACAAAATGATTATTCACTGCGGCGGATGTATGCTAAATGACAGAGAAGTACAGCACAGATGCCAACGCGCAGAAAAAGCAGGAATTCCATTTACCAATTACGGAGTAGTTATTTCATTTATGAACGGTATTCTCAAAAGAACACTCAAAGTATTTCCTGACATATATGATTTATTAAAATAATATATGTTTATTTTCTGAAAAAGCTATGAAAATACTATGATTTGCTTGACAATAGTAACCGGTATGATATAATTATTATGATAAATTATCGGATGTGTATTATTTCTTATTTATCATTTTGAAAGGATAATCAATTATGAAAAAAATAAAATCTACAATGCTGGCAATCTCACTTATTTGTGCATTTTCACTTGCACTTGCAGGATGTAATGATAATGATTCAAAAAAATCCGGTACTTCTGTTGTAACAAAAGAACCGGGCAACAGCAATTCTTCTTCAGACAAGGACACTACTGAGGTTACAATTCCTGAAAAAGACGATGACGGAAGCAAAATAACCGTTTTCGACGTAACTGATACAGAAGGAAATACTGTTACAGACTCAAAGGGAGCACCGGTTACTACACTTGCCCTTGTTGATGATGACGGCAAAGCTATTACCGATGCAAAAGGAAACTATGTTGCACCTAATATAGCCGTAACAAAAAAACCTGAACGTGTTGTATCAGCAACAGGCAACAGCAACAGTAACAGTAACGGTAACGGTAACTCAAATTCAAATGTAAAGGTAACTTCTGACGGACCTACTGTCAGCATTGACAAGGATATAGAAGCTTCTGCAGGTGAAGAATTTAAATTTAAAATTAATATAACCGGCAATACCGGTTATACAAGCCTTATCGCATGGCTCGATATAGACACCAAATATTTTGAATTTGTTTCATTCGAGGGCGGAGATCCTGATTCTTCAAATTACAAGCGTTCTCCTGAAAAACTTAACACTTTATGCAATGAATACACAAAGCCGGGTTCAAAGGACCTTAACACACTTGTACTTATGTATTTTGATCCTTCATGCGTTTCCCTTGTCGGAGATACTACATATGCTACAATAACACTTAAAGTTAAAGAGGATACACCTAAGGGTACATATGATCTTGCATTTGACGCAGAAACAGACGGAACTGCAAAATGCAATAACGTTGATGCTGATAAAAATGTTATAGTCTGCACACCAAAATATCAGAACGGAAGCATCAAAGTTAAATAATTTATTTTTGTTTTTTGGGATCACCAACAAACACGGTGATCCTTTTTTAATAAAAAATTTTCTACGGAGGTAAAAATTAAAATGTATAAAAGCAACAAAAGAAAGATAATAACAGCATTTTTAATATGTGCTGCAGCTTTAAGTATCTCTTCATGTAATAATAACAATAACTCATCATCTACATCTGTAGTCACAGATGCAGACATTGTCTCCGGCAAAAACTCTTCAGCTGACGATGAAAATGACGTAACATCTATCCCTGAGGCTGACGATGACGGCAATAAGATAACTGTAATTGAAGTAACCGACGAAGCCGGAAAAACAGTTACAAATGAAAAGGGAAATGTCGTTACACAATTAGCTATAGTTGACAAGTCAAATAATATCATAACAGATACCGAGGGAAAAGCCGCAAAGCCTAATATCAAAACAACTACAAAGGCATCAGAGGCAGTAAATAACGGAGATTCTGAAACAAAAGACAACGATTCAAATTCTGACGCAGGGACAAATCCAAACGGAACAGCAGCAAATTATAAATACGGCTCTCTTCTCTGGATGGCAAAGTACAGCGAACACGCAGTTACAAATTCCGAAGGAAACCCTACTACAAATTCAGACGGCGCGCGCTCTGAGCTCGTATTTAACGGAATCCATGAGGGCGGAGAAGTATTTGCAGTTACTTTTAAAGTAAACGAAAACACAGCTCCTGGAAATTATGATATTATTCTTGCCAAGGAAACAGGAACAAGATCAAGCTCACTCTGTGACAACAAAGGTGCTGACGTTGCTGCCAATTACTATTCAGGCGTAATTGCTGTAGGATCTGATGATGTACCTGAAGACACCACTGAACATGACGGCCTATCATTATCGCTTTCAAATGCAGCTGCAAAACCAGGTGACACAGTAACCATTTACGGAACCATTGCAAATAATACAATGGGTATCGCAGCATTTAACACATATATCAAATATGATTCAAATTCATTTACACTTCAGAAAATCACTGCCGGATCACTTATTGCCGGAAACGGGGAATTTCTTACTTCGTAATTTCAAAGCTCTGTGTTGTTATAAACACTATGTTTAAAATGTTGAAAGGCAAGGATTAAATGAGCAAAAAAAATAATTTCATTTTTACATCACTGCTTATATCATCAGTAATTTTATCCGTTACATCATGCAACAACAAAACAACGGATGTAAACGAAAAAAAATCCGATACATCCGTACATTCTTCAGAATCCGTTTCTGAAGAATCTGTCAGTAAAACTACCATGAAACAGACTACATCCACACCGGACAGTAACAGCAAAGGAAACAGGATATCTGTTATTGAGGTTACAGATAAAAACGGCAATACCGTTACTGATTCTGACGGCGCCGCTGTAACCGAAATTGTTTTTAATAGTCAGGATAAAAATGATTCTGACGGTTCATTTTTAAAACCTGATGCTTCAATAAATACCACACAGCCTTCAGTTACAGAAAAGGTACCGTTAAGACCCTCAGAAACCGCTATACATGACGCAAACGCTCCGTCTTATGAAAGTCTTAATTTTACATGGCTTTGCAGCAATAAAGAAAATACACTTCCGGGAAACGGACAGTTTGCGGTTTTCACCTTTAAAATCAAAGAAACTGCAGAAAAAGGTGATTACAATATTCAGCTGTTATCAGCCAGCGGCGATCCGTCAAACTGCTTTGTAAAATATGACGGAACCAAAAAAAATGCATATCTTGACGGCGGTACAATAAGCATAGGAACAGGATATACTTTACCTGACATTTTATCAGACACTACGGAAATCTATGCTAATCTTACAAATGCAAGTGGAAATCCCGGTGATACAGTCACTGTTTACATGGATATATCAAATAATTATCCGGGTGTAATAGGCTGTATCACGCTGAATATAAAGTTTGACAGAAACGCACTTGAAATTATGTCTGTCAGACAGGGCTCGCTGTTTGATACAATCTCAAAAGGCACATTAGCAACATCTGCTGACAAAAAATTAATTTCATAATAAAAAATGCGGTAATCAACATATAGTATGTTATGATTACCGCATTCTTCTAATTTGTTGTTTTGTTATTTTATTTAGACTCTTTATTTTTAACTGATGCTGCAATAAAGCTCTCAAATAACTTCTGAGGTTTATTTGGTCTTGATTTGAATTCAGGATGGAACTGAACACCGATAAACCACGGATGATCCTTTACCTCTATCATCTCAACAAGACGCTCATCAGGTGAAATACCGACTATCTGGAGTCCGCTGTTGCTCAGAACCGTTCTGAAGGCATTATTGAATTCCCAGCGATGACGATGACGTTCATATATAAGGTCCTGATTATAAATTTCAGCACTTAATGAATCCTTGCGTATTTTACATGGGTAAAGTCCAAGGCGCATTGTTCCGCCCTTTTCGGTAATATCCTTCTGGTCTGCCATAATATCGATAACGCTGAAATCATTATCAACAAACTCTGATGAATTTGCTTCAGGCATTCCTGCGACATTTCGTGCAAATTCGATTACAGCCATCTGCATTCCAAGGCAAATTCCGAATAAAGGGACCTTGTTTACTCTTGCATAGTGAATAGCTTCGATCATCCCTTCTATTCCTCTGTCGCCAAAACCACCAGGTACTATAATTCCGTCACATTCTTTAAGAATATCAGCAGCTGTATCACGTGTTATCTCTTCTGAATTTATCCAGAGGATTTCAACTGTTGCATAATTAGGAATTCCACCGTGTCTTAATGCTTCAGCAACTGAAAGATAAGCATCAGGAAGAGCAACGTATTTACCAACAAGACCTATGGTAACTGTCTTTGTTGCTGATTTCTGTTTTTCAACCATATTTGTCCAGTCAGTCAGATTAGGCTTTTTGTTTTCAAGTCCAAGATGATAACATACGCTTTCTGCAAGTCCTTCATTTTCAAGCATCATAGGAACTTCATAAAGAGAAGGTGCTGTCAGGTTCTGAATAACATCTGTTTTACGTACATTACAGAACAGGCTTATCTTCTCTGCCATATCCTTAGGAATTTCCTGTTCGCTTCTGCATACAACAACGTTCGGCTGAATACCGAGTGAGAGAAGCTCCTTTACAGAATGCTGTGTAGGCTTTGATTTCAATTCGTTCGATCCGGCAATAAAAGGTACAAGAGTAACATGAATATACATGGCATTTTCTCTTCCGACCTCTGTTACAACCTGTCTTATTGCTTCAAGGAACGGAGTACTTTCAATATCACCTACTGTTCCGCCTATTTCAGTTATAACAACGTCTGTTGCGCTTTGCTTCCCTACTCTGTATATTCTGTCTTTAATCTCGTTTGTAATATGAGGAATAACCTGAACCGTTCCCCCGAGGTAATCTCCCCTTCTCTCCTTGTTAAGGACATTCCAGTAAATCTTACCGGTAGTAACATTTGAGTTTACTGATAAATTTTCATCAATGAAACGTTCATAATGACCTAAGTCTAAATCTGTCTCAGCCCCGTCATCAGTTACAAAAACTTCACCATGCTGATATGGACTCATTGTACCCGGGTCAACATTTATATAAGGGTCAAACTTCTGAATTGTGACTTTATAGCCTCTTGCTTTTAAAAGTCTTCCTAAAGAAGCGGCCGTAATTCCCTTACCTAATCCTGATACAACACCGCCTGTTACAAAAACGTACTTAATAGGCATAATTATCCTCCCGATTATATATATTAAAAAACACAATACTTCTATTTTACTATTTTCCGCACAAAAAATCAATCTTTTTTTAAAAACTTATTAATTAACAATATAAAAAAAGAACATCATTTAATATACTAAATCAGTTATTATTACAAGCTTATGAAAGATTCTTTTTATTATAGTCATAATATACGATATATAAAGTTTTTTTCATACCTATAGAATTAAAAATGATAATATAAATAACTTTTTTCAAAAAACCCTTGAAATTATTCTTAATTTAGTATAGAATATATACATAGACTTTTTTATAACAATTATTTATGGAGGTATTTTAACAATGGCAGTTAAAGTTGCAATTAATGGTTTTGGACGTATAGGACGTCTTGCATTCAGACAGATGTTCGGTGCTGAAGGATATGAAGTAGTTGCTATCAACGATCTTACAAATCCTACAATGCTCGCTCATCTTCTCAAGTATGATACAGCTCAGGGCAGATATGATGGACATACTGTTGAATCAAGTGATGATTCTATCACTGTTGACGGCAAGGAAATCAAGATCTACGCTAAGGCTAACGCTGCTGAACTTCCTTGGGGTGAAATCGGTGTTGATGTAGTTCTCGAATGTACAGGCTTCTATGTTTCTAAAGCTAAGTCACAGGCTCACCTTGATGCAGGTGCTAAGAAGGTTGTTATTTCAGCTCCGGCAGGAAATGATCTTCCTACTATCGTTTACAGCGTAAACGAAAAGACACTTACTAAGGATGACAAAATCATTTCAGCTGCTTCATGCACAACAAACTGTCTTGCTCCTATGGCTAAGGCTCTTAATGATCTTGCTCCTATCAAGAGTGGTATCATGTCAACAATTCACGCTTATACAGGAGACCAGATGATTCTTGATGGTCCTCACAGAAAGGGTGACCTCAGAAGAGCAAGAGCTGGTGCTGCTAATATAGTTCCTAACTCAACAGGTGCTGCAAAGGCTATCGGCCTTGTAATTCCAGAGCTTAACGGCAAGCTCATCGGTTCTGCACAGAGAGTTCCTGTTCCAACAGGTTCAACAACAATTCTTACAGCTGTTGTAGAAGGTACAGTAACTGTTGATCAGATCAACGCTGCTATGAAGGCTGCTGCTTCTGAATCATTCGGTTACAACACAGATGAAATTGTATCTTCAGATATCATCGGTATCACATACGGTTCACTCTTCGACGCAACACAGACAATGTGCACAGCAATGGATAACGGTACTACACAGGTTCAGGTTATTTCATGGTATGACAATGAAAATTCATATACAAGCCAGATGGTTAGAACTATCAAGTATTTTGCTGAATTAGGCTAATTTATTATACTTGTTATTTTCAGACAGAGGGTTAGCACTGCTAGCCCTTTGTTTTTTAAATTTTTTAATTTACAGTAAAAGGAGAATAATGATGAAAATAAGAAAATTTATCTGCACAATAACTGCAGCTATCATGGGTCTTTCATGCATGTCGTTTTCTGCAGCTTCCGCTGCAGAAAAAAAAGAAAGTGTACTTATACTCGGAGACAGTATAGGTGCCGGATACAAGGCTTCACAAAGCTTTGGCACTATCGTTTCCGATTATCTCGGTGCTGATTATAAAAACCTTGCAGTCAACGGTAAAAAAACATCCGAGCTTCTGGACAGTGTAAAAAATGATTCTGAAACCAGGGATGATATCAAAAAAGCGGACAGGATTTTTATTTCAATAGGCGGAAATGATTATTTATCAATATTAAAAAGTGTAATGAATGAATACAAATCAGAGGGAGACTCATTTCAGGACATAAAAAACAAAATGGCGGCTGATTCACTGAATGTTTTATCAAAGCTTTCAGTTATGTCTGATGTAACCTCCCCTGCTACTGAAAATATAAATACTACAGTTTCACAGATAAAAACAATAAACCCTGACTGTGAAATTACAGTTCTGGCTTTGTATAATCCGGTTGACGGTATGAGCATTTCAGACCCAAGTCTTAATATGTTAAGTTCTTTTGTAAGTCCTATAATCAATACATTTAATAACAAACTTAAATTGATGGACGGAATGAAAATTGCACCGGTAAATGAATACTTTAAAGACAACATATATACATACACATATATGGAAGACACGGATGTTCATCCTAATGATGCAGGACATATTAAAATAGCAGCATCCATACTCAGCAATATCACAGGTGAAAATATAAACACTGTTTTAGGCAAAATATTCGGCAAGCTTACTCCACAGCAGCTTGATGCCCTTCCTTCACAGCTTAAGGACGGTATAGAAATTATAGAGCCTCAGCTTACAACAGCGCCGGTAACAACCACTGCCACATCCGCTTCAGCAACGACTGCCGCTCCTGCTTCAACATCTCCCGCTGCTTCTGCAACATCCGCAGCAACAGTCTCCGGAGCACAAAGCACATCACCTTCCGGCACATCAGCCTCAGTATCATCTTCTTCAACAGCCTCATCAACAACCACAGCCAGAATTACTGTAAAGCAAAGCCCTGCAACATCAGATAACGGAATCAGCGGAGCAGTTATATTTATAGGCCTTTTAAGCACTGCTTCAATTGTATTTACAGCTTCACGCAAAAGGGAAAATAAATAAAAGATTTACCTGTCATTAATTTAAAAACAAAAGATGTAACAAAGCTTATAATTATGCTCTGTTACATCTTTTTTTAAACTTCTGACAACAGGTCAGATATTATTGAATTTGACAGTAAAAATCCCTCCGGTGTAAGACTGATTACAGAATCCTGTATTTTTAATAAAGAAGCTTTTCTGAATTTTTCAGCATGTTTTAGTATATCCGGCGCATATTCAGGATATCGTCTTAAATCAAGTCCCACGGTAAGTCTGAGTGCAAGCATTGCTTTTTCAAAGAAATCCCCGGGATGCTCTTCATTTATTATTTCATCCTGATTTTCGGATGAAATAAATTTATTTACGTCTCTCGGTACTTCGTATCTTTTATTTCTGAAGAAAGAATGTGCCGAAGGGCCGATACCTATATACTCCTGACAGTGCCAGTATTTAAGGTTGTGTCTGCTCCGGAATCCATCCTTTGAAAAATTTGATATTTCATACTGCTCAAATCCCTTATCGGATAATCTTTTTACTGCTGCAATGTACATTTCTGCAGTTTTGTCATCATCAGGCAGGTAATCCGATATTCTGTTTTTATAGTACTCTGTTCCTTTTTCTATTTTAAGAATATATGCCGATATATGCTTTACCGGAAGCTCTGCAACCATATCAATTGATTTTTCAAGTGTCTGAATTGTCTGATCTTTTATTGATATCATCAGATCGGCTGATATGTTATCAAAGCCCGATTCAGATGCTGACAATATAATTTCGGATGCTTCCGCAAAATTATGAATACGGCCAAGTGCAGAAAGCTCTGTGTCGTTTGCTGACTGAATACCTACCGAAAGTCTGTTAATGCCGGCGTTTCTGAGAGAAACAAGTTTATTCTTATCGGCGGTTTTAGGATTAAGTTCAATCGTTATCTCTGAGCTTTCAATATTACATGACTTACTTATTGCTTTTAAAACAGCTTCATAAAATGAAACAGGCATAACAGACGGGGTACCTCCGCCGAAGTACACTGTATCAAATACCAGGCTTTTATTATCTGAAAGATATTTTTTTATATTCCGTACTACGGCGTCCGTATACTTATCAAATAAATCTGAATCGTGATTTGTTATTGAATAAAAATCACAGTACGGACACTTTTTTACGCAGAACGGAACATGGATATACAAACCGACTTCACTCATTTAATATCCCTTCGGTTGTTCTGTTCAAGGTCAAAAAACAATCCGTTTATTATCATACACAGCAGATATACACCTATAAATGCAATTATGCAGATAAGCGGATTTACAAATTCACGTATAGTATTGGCAATGATGAATATCAGAACAATACTTATAAGTATTGTTCTGAAAATTGTGGACTTAAATCCGTGGACAGCATGTTTTCCGCACTCGGGGCATGCTTTTCCTTTTGATGCCATCCCGCCTGCAGTGGCTTTTTTTAAAAATGAAAATGTCTGTTTTTCACAATACGGGCATCTGTATTTCATATATTAACCGACTCCTTTCAGGATTACTCGTCACGCTTGAGAACACTCATAAATGCTTCCTGAGGAACCTCTACGGTTCCAAGCTGACGCATCCTTTTCTTTCCTTCCTTCTGTTTTTCCAGGAGTTTCTTCTTTCTGGTGATGTCTCCTCCATAGCATTTTGCAAGTACATCCTTACGCATTGCCTTTATTGTCTCACGTGCAATGATTTTTCCGCCTATTGCTGCCTGGACAGGAATCTCAAACATCTGTCGCGGAATATTTTCTTTAAGCTTTTCAACCATTCTTCTTGCTCTTGCATATGCATTGTCCGCATGTATAATAAACGACAGTGCGTCAACTACCTCTCCGTTAAGCATAATGTCAAGCTTTACGAGCTTCGCTGGTGAATATCCTATAAGCTCATAGTCAAACGACGCATAACCTCTTGTCCTTGACTTAAGCGCATCAAAAAAGTCATATACAATTTCATTAAGAGGAAGCTCATAATGAATATTGACACGTGTGTCATCAAGGTAATCCATCGTTTTGAATACACCTCTTCTGTTCTGGCACAGCTCCATTATATTTCCGACAAATTCTGACGGTGCAAGAATTTCTGCCTTTACCATCGGCTCCTCTGCTGACTGTATGAGTGTTACATCCGGATAATTTGTAGGGTTATCTATATAAACCGTTTCACCGTTTGTAAGCGTTATTTTAAATATTACTGACGGTGCTGTTGTTACAAGATCAAGATTGTACTCACGTTCAAGTCTTTCCTGTATTATCTCCATATGCAGAAGTCCAAGGAAGCCGCATCTGAAGCCGAAGCCGAGTGCTATTGAGGTTTCAGGCTCAAATGAAAGTGAAGCATCATTGAGCTGCAGCTTTTCAAGTGCTTCTCTTAAATCAACATATTTTGCACCGTCCGCAGGATAAATTCCGCAGAATACCATAGGATTTACTTTTCTGTATCCCGGCAATGCCTCATCGCATGGATTTTCACTGTTTGTAACAGTATCTCCGACCTGTGTATCGCCTATATATTTGATTGAAGCTGAAATATATCCTACCTCACCTGCACGGAGTATACCCGTATTTATATGATTTGTCGCATCCATGTAGCCTGCTTCAACTACATTGAACTGTGCACAGGTTGCCATAAGCTTTATTTTATCGCCTGTTCTGACAGTTCCCTCTTTTATTCTTACATAAATAATAACACCCTTGTAAGAATCATAAAAGCTGTCAAATATAAGTGCCTTTAAAGGGGCATCCTCGTCACCCTTCGGAGGAGGAACCTCCTTAACTACCTTTTCAAGGACAGCCTCGATATTTGTGCCCATTTTAGCAGAAATACGCGGTGCATCCATTGCAGGAATACCGATAATATTTTCTACCTCATTGCATACACGCTCAGGATCTGCTGAAGGCAGATCGATTTTATTCACGACAGGTACTACCTCAAGATCGTGTTCTATTGCAAGATAAGTATTTGCAAGAGTCTGAGCCTCAATTCCCTGTGACGCATCAACAACAAGTACAGCACCCTCACATGCCGCAAGGGATCTTGATACCTCATAATTAAAGTCAACATGTCCCGGAGTATCTATAAGGTTAAATGTATATTCTTCTCCGTCATCAGCCTTGTAAATAAGTCTTACCGCTCTTGCTTTTATCGTAATACCTCTCTCTCGTTCAATATCCATATTGTCGAGGAGCTGTTCTTCCATGTCCCTTACTGCAACAGTCTGGGTTTTTTCAAGGATTCTGTCTGCAAGCGTGGATTTACCGTGATCTATATGTGCTATAATACAAAAATTTCTTATTTTATCATTAGCCAAAGTTTTCCCTCCGTTAAATTGTTTAATGTGTGCTTAATAAATTATATCATAGCGGGGGTTTAATGTAAAGAATTTTAAAATATTTTTACCGTTTATAATATGCCTTAACAGATAAAACAAATGCTGCCGTAAGGGCAGCATTTGTTGGTTTAAGTATATTATTTTAAAGGTCACAAATTAATTTCTTATGGCATTCTGTATAACTTCAGTACGTTTTATCATAAAGTCAACAATTGAAACTTTATCTCCGCCAAATGAGAACAGTCCGCCTCCGAATCCACCACCAAAGCCGCCTCCGAAGTCGAAGCCTCCTCCGAAACCACCGAAGCCGCCCCACATACCGCCGCCTCCTGTATTAGTGTTTCCGGAAACTACGAGACCTCCTGCACTTTCTGATATGTTGCTTTCAAACTGGTCAGCAGTAAAAAAAGCGCGTGGATCTGCTTTGACATACGGACGTATTACAGAAGCTATTTCTGAAACAGTATTTTCAGGATTTTTATAGAGATTTAATATCTGGTTTACGTAACCTATGTACATATCATAATATTCCGGAACTTTAAGAAGATTAACTACTAACGGACGCTTATTTGACTCAATATTATAGAGTCCGGTTTTAATATCAGACAAAACAGAATTACCCTGATCCATAAAATTACCGAGAGCAAGATTATAATCCCATCCTACATAATGCATTTGTCCGTTTTCATAAAGGAGATAAAAGTTATGTGCCATTGAGCCGTTATAGCTGTCATAGTTACACATTACAGCATTGACTGCAAATCCTTTAAGAAAGCTCGGTACATCTATAACCTGTTCAATCTGTTTATAATTGTTTGGTGTAATACTGTTTATAGCCGATACCATTTCTTTAATATGTGTAAACTCCGTGTCGTTCCCGAACTTCAGCTCAAATTCGGAGGTTTGCTGATTGCTTTCAAATGTGCAGTTATATGAAGCAGGTGCATACAGATTTGCATCGTCACTTGTAGAATAACGTTCTGCAAGTGTTGTGCCCGGCTGTTCAACTAAAAAATAAAAGCTGTATAAAGAATTATTTACATATAAATTTGTATAGCTTGAAACAGGTGCATGGCCACCAATCTCCGAAAGCGCGTTATAGCATAATGTATCACGCATACATGAAGGATCAGAATACATATTGTTAAGACTTATTTCTGTAAGTCCCTTATAATTCTGATATTTATTGTACTTATCCATTTTTATACGAAGACTGTACTTATCCTTGCCTGCGGTTGCCACAAACAGAAGGGAGCTGTTCCCCTTTGTTCTTATTCCTATATCATCATAGCGTTCCCCGTCTATTGTGATGGAGGCCTTGTGATATTCCTCACTCTGTGCATTTGCGATAAGTGAGCTCCACTCGCTTTCAGGAATATCAATTCTTATATCATGAACCTTATTGTCTGAAAAAAGCTCGTTATAAAGCAAATCATTACTGTCTGCGTTGTTAACGTCTGTATATGTAAGCGGCTTGCCAGCACGGAATATATTTCCGTCGCTATGCTTCATTCTTATTCCGCCTGTATAAAGAGCATAGTCCTTATTGGCTTCAAGCTCTGTTCCGGATATAAGTGCATAACTGAATTTTTTTAACGTATTTATATCAAATACAGTGTTTCCGGCAGAATCAATCAGTGTAACAGGATTGTTCTTCTGCCATCCCTTTACATACTGAAGAATAACAGTATTATTCTTAATATCGTTAAGATTTCCGAATGACTCCTCTGTTGAGGTTGCAAGTATTTTTCCGCCTGTAATATTTATGCTTTCAACACCTGTCAATCCCCTGTCTCCGCATGCGGATATTACACCGTCTGAAATATTTATGTCCGTTTCTGCCTGTATCGCATCTTTTCCGGATTTTATATCAATATTGCCGCCTGAAATGTTTACCTCGCCTTTTGTTGATTTTATTCCGTCGCCCTTTGAATCAACCGAAACATTTCCGCTCTTTACAGTAACTGATTTCTTTCCTCTTATCGCATCCTCTGTAAGTGTCTCCACACTGAGATCCGCACCGTTTATTTTCAGATCGTTGTTGCAGTGAATACCGTTCTGTACCTCTGCATATATTTCAAGAGCACCGTCGCCCTTTATTGTAAGATCGTCCTTTGCATATATAACAGCATTTGTATCTGTATACTGCGGACCGTCATACAGATAGTTAAGCGTACCGATTTCAAGGTTTATCGACGTATTTTCCGCATTTACAATGTAAACAGGGGCTTCACTTAAGCCTGTGATATTTACACCGTTAAAAAACAACTTTACTGTACCCGGGTCTGCTTCAATATCCGGAATATTTACGCATATCTGTCCGTCTAAAAGAGTTCCGTCAAAATAAAAGCTTCCCGATGAATTTATAGTGACAATATTTTTCTTATCATTGAGTACGGCATTTGTTCCTTCAACCGAAATTGTATTTCCTTTAAGATGAATCTTTGTTTCAACCTCTGCAGGAGGATTTTCAATGAGGTCACTTTTGATAAGAATATAGTCCAGAACATCGGATTTTCCATCCTTGTTAAAGTCAGCCGCATTAATGTCAAATGTCGCATTTCCCGACTTCCTGTTGATAAGGTAATTCTGGAACCCTATCACATCGGAAGCATTAAAGACCCCGTCACCGTTTACGTCATTTGCGACGGCTGCCTGAACAAGACTCTGTGATGTCAGACCACAAAAAACAATAGCCGCTGCGATACACTGCACAATTTTTCTTTGTTTAATCATTACATATCACCCTTTTTCATTTATTGGTTTTTAATAATTGATTCGCCCTATTTAAATTTAATTATATAGAGTGGCAAACTGTTTGTCAACAGCTATAATTTTTTTTAACAGAAAAAACATATTTTGAACAACAATAAATAAATACATAAATTATAAGCACTGTAATTTGCCTGCATAAATATTTTTACAAAATCTGAACTTAAATGTATTTAAATTAAACAAAAGTTATTTTAATTCGCGTTAAGCTTTGTTAAGATTCATTTATTATAATTGAAAACAGCCTTTTTTTATGATACCATTATAATATAAACAGTAATTATGGATACGTATCTATCTATGAATTACTTGATTTATTAACAGTTTAATTCTATAATTAATGGAGGGAACGGGTTTGAATTTAGTACTTCTTATTTCAGCAGTCATCATTTTTATATGTATTTTTCTTAATAAGATATCAGACAAGCTTGGTATACCGGTACTGCTGGCATTTATTCTTCTTGGAATGGCGTTCGGTTCTGACGGAATATTTAAAATACCATACAATGATTATATTTCTTCAGAAAAAATATGCTCTGCAGCTCTTATATTCATTATGTTTTACGGCGGATTCGGAACGAAATGGGACACAGCAAGGCCCGTCGCTGCAAAATCTATAATATTATCTTCTTTAGGCGTAGTACTTACCGCTGCTTTTACAGGACTTTTCTGTTTTTTTATCTTAAAGATAAAATTTATCGAAAGTATGCTTATCGGTGCATTACTTGGCTCAACAGATGCCGCATCAGTGTTCTCAATATTACGTTCAAAACGGCTTGCCCTGCGCTACAACACATCCCCGCTTCTTGAACTGGAAAGCGGAAGTAATGACCCGTTTGCATATATGCTGACAATAATAATTATTTCAGTAATAAACGGAACAGCAAATAAATCAGCTATTGCATACATGCTGTTCGCACAGGTTGTTTACGGTATTGTTATCGGAGCAGCAATTGCAGCTGTAACACTGTTTATTCTTAAAAGAATAAACTTCACAAGCAATGGCTTTGAAACTATATTTGTATTTGCAGTCGCCGTTGTCGCTTATGCACTGCCGTCATTGTTAGGAGGAAACGGGTATCTCAGCACATATATTGTAGGTATAATATTAGGAAACAGCAACATAAACAATAAAAAGCCACTGGTCTCATTTTTTGATGGCATCAACGGTCTTATGCAGATACTTATTTTCTTCCTCTTAGGCCTTCTTTCATTTCCGTCAAAAATTCCGGATGTGTTAATAACCTCACTTTTCATTTCTCTGTTTTTAACGTTCGTATCACGGCCTCTTGCAGTTTTCTCAATACTTTCGCCGTTTAAGAGTAAGCTTTCACAGCAGCTCATTGTATCATGGTGCGGATTAAGAGGTGCCGCTTCAATAGTATTCTCAGTAATAGCCATAATAAATGTAAAAACAGAAAATGATATTTTTCATATTATATTCTGCGTTGTTTTATTTTCTATTCTTATTCAGGGCTCATTGCTGCCATTGTTTGCCAAGAAATTAAATATGATTGACACAGCAGATGATGTATTGAAAACATTTACTGATTACAGCGATGAAGTTCCTGTACAATTTGTAAAATTCACAATTACCGACTCACACAAATGGTGTAATGAGGCTATAAAAGATATTATTCTCCCTCCCGATACTATTTTTGTTCTTCTTATGCGTGGCAACGAACAGATAATACCTAACGGAAATACTGTAATACTGAATAATGATGTGTTGATATTATGCGCACCTTCCACAGACAGGATAAACGGTGTCTGCTTTATTGAACGGAATATAACGAGTGGAGACAAATTTATAGGAAAAACATTATCCGAAATAAAAAAACACTCGGATATATTAATAATAATGATCCAAAGAAACGGAGACATAATCATCCCTAAAGGTCAGACTACAGTAGAAGAAAATGACCTTATAGTTATAACCCAGACTGAACAGGAATATAAACTATCAATATAACGGCTAAGAGTCTGTCAACCGCCTTTAATGTATCTGATTGTTAAAATCGGATATTTGAATTCTGTGCCGCATATTGCCTTGATTTTATAAATAAAATTTTAGGGGAATACTATATTATGAAATCACAAACAAATATAAAAAGAACAGCTCTTAATCTTTTAATTACATCAGGATTTATACTCGCCGCTTTTTGGCTTTCATTTTTTCTTAAAATCTCAGACAGTACATACGCCTCTGCTCCGATGTTTTTTATTTTATCTGTATTTATAATATCAAGATTGACACACGGATATATATATGGTATACTTGCATCTCTGTCAAATGTTCTTATTGCAGATTATTTCTTTACTTATCCTTATTATGAATTTAATCTTACTTTGTCAGGATACCCTGTATTTTTTGTGTGTATGCTTGTTATTTCAATTGCTACAACTAAAATTACCAATCAGAATAAACAGCAGGAAAAAACAAGAATCGAGTCTGAACGAGAAAAAACCCGCAGCAACCTTCTGCGTGCTGTTTCACATGATCTTCGTACACCTCTTACAGCAATTAACGGAGCATGCTCTGTAATGATTGAAAATGATGACTTTATTTCTAAAGAAAAGCGTATCAAGCTTCTCAATGAAATTATTGATGATTCAGGATGGCTTATACGCATGGTTGAGAATCTTCTTTCTATAACACGCATTGATGCAGAAAATGCAAGGATAGTTAAAACTCAGGAGGCAATTGAAGAAGTCATTGCAGATTCAGTCTCGAAATTTAAAAAACAGTATCCCTCAATAAATATAATTGCCCAAATCCCCTCAGAGTTAGTTTTAATCCCTATGGATGTAATTTTAATTGAACAGGTTCTTATAAATCTTCTCGAAAATGCTGTAATTCATTCAAATACGGCCACAGAAATAAGACTTTCTGTAAATATTATGTCAGATTGCGTAGAATTTTCTGTTTCCGATAACGGAAACGGTATACCTGAAGATATCCTTCCTCACATTTTTGACGGATATTTCAACAAAACATATGAAGAAAACGGCGATGCAAAACGTAGCATGGGAATAGGCCTTTCTGTATGCAATACAATAATCAAAGCACATGGAGGAACTATGTCTGCTAAAAACAAAAAGTCCGGTGGGGCAATATTTACGTTTACATTACCTGCCGGAGAGGAGTAATATTATGTCATATAATTATAGTATAGTAATAGCAGAAGATGAAAAAGCGATACGCAGCATTATGAAAATGGTATTTGAGGCAAATGGATTTAACGTTTATTCAGCACGGAACGGAAGCGAAGCAATGATGCTTATTACTTCAAAATGCCCTGATGTAATAATACTTGACCTGGGTCTTCCTGATATGGACGGTTTTAAAATAATAAAAAGTGTACGTCAATGGTCTGAAATTCCGATAATTGTCGTATCTGCCCGTTCTCTTGAACGTGATAAGGTAAATGCACTTGAACTGGGGGCTGATGATTATATCACAAAGCCATTCGGAACAGCAGAATTACTTGCACGTGTAAACACTGCAATACGACACTCGGTATCACTTAAAGCAATGAAGAACACTGATACACAGACTGAGTTTAAAATAGGTGATCTGACAGTAGATTTCAAGAAAAAACGTGTGCTTATAAACGGTGAAGATGTCCATCTGACTCAGAACGAATACAAAATAGTTGCACTTCTTTCCCATAACGCAGGAAAAATACTTACCTATGACTATCTTATCAAAAATATATGGGGACCGAATCTGAAAAGTGATAATCAGATACTTCGTGTAAATATGGCTAATATCAGACGAAAAATCGAAAAGAACACTGCCTCCCCTGAATATATCATTACTGAAATAGGTATCGGCTACCGCATGAACGAAGAATAAATGCATTGGTTAAATTCTTATTAAAAAATTTACAGCCTGCACAACAGTAAACTTTACTGTTGTGCAGGCTGTAATCAATTTATTATTTCAACGAATGCTTCTTTACTTCTCCTGTATCAGCTCAGCAATATTGAGCACATGGTCACCTATTCTTTCAAAGTCAGTAATCATTTCAGAATAAATTACGCTTATATCACCGCTGCATCTGTTTTCGCGCAGACGGTCTATCTGGTTTTCCCTGTATGCCTCTGATAAGCTGTCAATTCTTTTTTCCGCCATACTTATAGAAATGAATGTTACGTGAGAGATTGATGGCTTTGTAAAATCAAGGAGCTCTATGCTTGACATTGCCGCCTGTTTCATTTCTTCTATTTCTGCATAGGCTTCATCTGATATCGAATGTCCCTTTTTCTTAAGAAGAATTGCATACTCTGAAATGTTCATGGCATGGTCACTTATTCGTTCTATATTTCCTATTATCTTAAAAAACGAACTTATCGTCTGGGCGTCCTGTTCTGTCATTTCGCACGACATAAGTGATGATATGTATTTTGATATTTCAGCATTCAGAAAATCAACATACTCTTCATATTTTTCTACCTGCTCGATTTTTTCCTCGCTCCATGAAAGAATATTTTCAAATGAAAGCTTAACATTTAATAAAGCAAGGTCTATCATATGGCATATTTCATTTCTTATCTGTGAAACAGCCACACTTACAGAACCTATTTTATGATTTATTACAGAAGATGGTGAGATAAATTTAAGAACCATTTCATCCGAATTCTCATCCTCATGCTCAGGAAGAATAACTTTAGCTATTTTCTCAAGATAAATGCCGAACGGAAGCAGAAGAAGGGTTGTAACAATATTAAATACTGTATGTACATTTGCAATCTGTGCAGCCGGTTTATCCGGTGTAAGTGACTCCATAAAGCCTGTAAAAGGTGTAAATACACAAATCAGTGTAAACACACTTGTTCCGATTATATTGAACATAAGATGAATGACTGTTGTTCTTCTTGCATTTCTTGATGTACCTATTGAAGCAAGTACAGCAGTAATGCATGTTCCGATATTTTGTCCGAACAGTACATAAACAGAGCTTGAAAGAGAAATCGTTCCGCTTATAGCGAGTGCCTGCATAATACCTACAGATGCTGATGAAGACTGTATTATAGCTGTAAACACAGCACCTGCAAGGATACCAAGAAGAGGGTTTGAAAGATTAGTCACAGCATCAGTAAATACCTTTGAATCTCTGAGTCCTGACATACTTTCGCTCATCATTGTCATACCTATAAACAAAACACCGAGACCGCCTATTATGTATCCTAAGTGATGAAGCTTTTTGGATTTAAGAAATATAATAAAAACAACACCTGTAATAGCAAAAAGCGGAGCAATAACACCAATGTCAAGTGCGATAAGCTGTCCGGTTATTGTTGTTCCTACGTTAGCGCCCATAATTACCCATATAGCCTGACGAAGAGTCATAAGGCCCGAATTAACAAAACCTACAACCATTACAGTTGTTGCAGATGATGACTGTATTACAGCTGTAATTCCTGCACCTACAGCAACACCTAAAAATCGGTTTGTTGTAAGCTTCTCAAGAACTTTTTTCATCTTATCGCCTGCTGCCTGCTCAAGACCGTCACTCATCATCTTCATTCCAAAAAGGAAAAGTGCAAGTCCACCTAAAAGAATTGTTACATCAGAAAAACTCATTTCTTTTTACTCCCTTCAACATTAGCCCTGGATTTATTTTTACTCCTGACAGATACAATAATATATGCGCTTAAAACTAATATCAATATTATTACAAGCACTGCATCTGAATAAACCCCAAGCCACATCTGCACAGTCTGCCATGTATCACCTGCAAGGCATCCTATCCATGCAATCAAAATATTCCAGATTGCGCTTCCTGCAAGTGTCAGCAAAATAAAATTTCTGAAATTCATTTTGGAAATTCCAGCCGGTATTGAAACAATACTTCTTACAACCGGAATGCACCTGCATAAAAAAACCGCCTTCCCTTCATATTTCTGAAACCATTTATCTGCATTGTCTATACTTTGGGGATTAAGGTGAAGTATTCGCCCTACCCTTGACGACATCAGACTCTTAATACGCTGCTTTCCCAGAATACTGCCTATAAAATAAAGCAGTACTGCTCCGGACATTGAACCTATAGTTGCACAGATGATTACAAGCCATATGTTAAGTGATCCTATATATGAAGCATAACCTCCAAACAAAAGAATACCCTCAGACGGAATAGGCGGAAATATATTTTCAATAAATATTAAAAAAAATACACCTATGTAACCAAACTTATCTATAAGTTCAATCATTGCATCCTGCATATCATCCCTCTTCTTCATATATTATTTCCAACCGTTATATATTGTACATTTACAGAACGTTAATTGCTGTTAAGAAACTCACAACGGTGTTAAGAAATATTAAGAAAAATAAAAACCCAAAAAAATCTGCCAGTGCTAACATGACTGACAGATTTTTTGAAATTTTAATTTAATATTTTAAGCCGTTCTATTTACTGTTTTTGGTAGTTTTTTTCTGAACATCTTCTTTTTTTCCATCATCACTTGAGTCAAGTTCAGGAGCAGGAGCAACTGCCTGAGATGCAACTGATTTCTTTTTGCTTTCATCCTTAAGTGCACCAATTACAGCTGCAAGAATATATATAACAAAAATAAGTGCGTTTCCGATAAGAAGTATCATTTTTGAATTATCAATTGCATTTACTATTACGTTCATATTTGATGAGCTTGCCGGAACAAGAACATTATATGCATTTGAAAATGAAACATTTTCGTAGTATTCATCAGCTGTCTTATTTACATTGTCAAGAAGAATATTTATCTTTTCATTAAGCCTCTGAAGATTTCCGGAGACCTTATCCATTTTTTCCTGTGAACCAATCGGCTGGCTGTTAAGAGCTGTTATCCTTGAATTGTAATAGTTTATACGCTGAACTGTTGATGAGAGCTGAGTCTGTGTATCTATCTTCTGATTGATAAGACTGTCATACTGAGGAGAAGCCTGGGTATAGTTTGCGCCTAGGCTGTCCTTTTCATCACCAAACAGGAGAACCGTATCCTTCTGATAGTTATTGAACGAATCAATGATTGATGCAAGCTTTTCTTCTGTTACTGCTTTTTCTCTTGTAAGCTGTTCAACCCTGTACTGATAATATGTTACAGCTGCGTCTTTGTCCTTTGTAACATTATTTACTACTATGTAAGATGATATAAGATCAATATCAACACTTTTTAATGTGTCTATTGTTTTAGAAAGATCTGCAAATGTATAACCTGTAATGTTCGAACGGAAACGTGTTGAGTCACTGGATGACAACTGGTCAACATAATTTTTTAATGTACCGAGAGTATCATTGAATACATCAACTGCTTCTGAATAGTCGTAATCATTGTAGTCAAGCGTTGTTATAGCACTTCCAAGTGACTGATTGTATCCGTATGTATCAAAGAAATAATCCTGATAGCAGTTAAGAATCTCATTGAAAACCTGTACAGCTTCTGACGGCTTATAGCCTGTGCTTGCATAATTAAAGTAAACATTATACTGTGTAGGATAATATTTTGTATCAAGCATCTGCTGAGCAGCATCAAGTGCACTAGTACCGGCACCGCTTTCATATATACTCTTGTATGCGGTTATTCTTTCTATTGCATCATGAGGAATAATACCTTCAATTGTGATATCCTGTCTTATTGCTTCTAATTCTGCAACTGAACGGTCAAGATTGGTAAGAGCCATTTCTATTACAGCAGGACTTTTTAAAGAATTTACATCAAATTTATTTCCAGCAGGATCAAGACCTGATTCAATACCCTTGTATGTAAAGCTTACGAGAGATGAAAGTTTTTTGTTTTCATCTGACTTGAGTATTGCAACACTGACTAATGATAATATTGATATTATTATTGATGCACAGATCCATATGGCAAGATACCGTTTAAAATTTTTAAACAAATCGCCCAGACTTATTAATACTTCATCTTCGTCATCATTCTCTTTTTTTAACGTTACATTTAAATAATTTTCTCTTCTGTTATTCATTTTTATCCTCCAAATTAACAATCAGACAAATAATATGGATATGGTTCAATTTCTTCAAAAAAATGAGAAATTTAATAAATCCATAAAATACGTACAGATGTTTTATTTTTATTTAAATTATTATCTCAAACTTCGCACTTGAAAACTGCAAGTGCATCTCGAAAATTCAATAGATTTAGACTAAAAAAATATAGTATGTAGTCTCCAAAAATGTTATAATGATAGCGCAAAAAACATTAAAGCATTGAAAGGATAATACATACTATGTCAAAAATTATAACACAGAGAGCAGAAGAAAACAAGCAGATTTCAGAAAGAATTAAAAACTTTATGAAAAGATTTGATTTTTCATCTGCATTAAGGCTAGTGTACAGGCATATTCACTCTTGAATTAATTCTGCATATATGATATAATTGTCA
>JAEWXO010000070.1 GCA_023458875.1 Bacillota bacterium
AGAACAGCACTTCTATTAGTGGAATACACAAGATATTATCAACGTCTTAAATGGGAAAACTAAAATTTCTGTTGAAAACTCAGAAATTTTCATTCAGGACTTTTCAAAGTCCTGAACAGTTACAAATTTTTTAAATTTAAAATTCAAAGAAGGAGGAAAAGAGTCAATTAAGAAGTGTAGTGAGATAGCAATTAAGACAAGTGCTGAGATAAAAAAATTTTTGGCTAACTTTTGTATTGCAACTTATATTACGGATTCCGTTCAGTGAAAGACGGGATATGGGCCAACTCAAAAAAAGAAAAATGCTGATAATTATGGTTAATTAATTAACTGTAAAAAATTGACATCAAGAGATTATATCATATGGCATAATATTTATCAGACAATACAACTTATTAAAGTAAAATTTTTTAAAAATTTTATTTCTCAAATGATTGTATTGACAAAATTTTAATTATTATAAAAAGGATGTGTTAATTTATGAAAAAAATTTCTTTAAAGAAAAGTGCAGCAATATTAATGGCAGTTATGTCTATTGCTTCGGCAACAATGATAACTGTCAGTGCAGCCGGAAACTATCATGACAGACCGTTAGGAGTTACGTTTAGTGGAAGTGGTACTAATCCACATACAAAGACTGAAGAAAAATGGGATAGTACTTCTGCATATATTAGTAGTTATGATTCAGTTAGTCCTTATAATGCAGAAAAATACTCATATTCTGTTTATGTATATGGAAGCAACATTCAGGTAAGTGCTGGAGAAGGAGATAGTTTCAATAATCCAAATATTCGAGATTGTACTTATAACGGTGCTCAGTATATAACGCCAGGCACTTGGAAATACCTACCTAACTTAGTAAAAGAAAGATACTATTCATATGCTTTTCTTGTACTTTGGCAGAAAAAAGAGGGCGCAGCTAATATTACAGGTGTTTGGAGTCCTGATAGCATTTAAACAAATTTGAGTTGATACTAATCTTCAATCAACATATAAAAATTATTGTCATTTATAATTTTGTTATTCTGCGTCAGCTAGGCTTGTCAGTTAATAGACTTTGTTAGATTAGTTTACTTAATTGACAAAGCCCTGACTTTATTCATATAATGGTTGGAGATTAGTATAGAATATGTTTTTTTATAAAATGGCATTTATTATGGAGGAACTAAATTAAAATGAAGAAGTCTTCGTTGATTATAGGAATTATTATGATTTCCATGATAATTTTTATTTCGGTTTTTGTGGGAAACAAGTATGGTTTGTTTGAAAAAAATAATATTCCAAAAATTGAACCTGATAGTGTTTCTGCTGAAGGCAGTAAGGCAAACGTTAATTCGGGGAATGAAAGTTCAAATGAAGCATCAACAGATATGGACTCACTTATAGATAATGTTACATATAGTATAGGTGAAAGTTGTGAAACAGAAGAATGGGGATACTGTATAAAATCTGTAAATGTAACAAAAAGCGGAGATGGCATGGATCCATATCCAAATGAATATTTTCCTTGCAATGAAAATGGAGATTTTATTTGTGATTCTTCATATGTCACTGTTGATATGGAGGTTACTAATAATTGTGATGAGGATAGGCAATTACATATGAATTCTACATGGATAAATTTATATAATTATGATGATGGTAATAAACTTTTGCCTGAAGATTCCACTGAGGCAAGTGCATATACATTTAATGGAGAACGCCCAATCGAAGCACGCGATTTCTTCAATTGTAAATTTAAAGCAGGAGAAACAAAAAGCTTTCGTGTAGGACACAAAATAAAAGACAGTTATCTTGATAAAACTTTCGATTTGGTCCGAATTGAAATCAATCACTCCGGTATAGCCGGTTTTACAGATAAAATAAGATACTACACAATAGGTGAAAATATAAAGTTAAAGGATATTTCAAATGATTAGAATGCTTCATCTCGAATTACATAGGGCAATTTTTAATATACGGTTTTTAATAGCATTAGTGTTTGGATGTGTGTTAGCTGTTTTACAGTTTATCGATACAGTGTTGCCAATAAGCTCACAACTTGATAGTATGATTAATATTGACAAAGGAAACGGTTGGATTGCATGTAGTTATGAATATTGGATTGAGGCATATTTTTTTAGTCCTTATAGTCTTGCCTTTTTTCTTCTGCTTCCGATTTTAGCTGCTTTTCCATATGGAGCATCATATTTTTATGATATAAAATCAGGATACATTAAAAGCGAAATCATACGTTCATCTAAGACAAGTTATTATTTTTCAAAATATATTGCAATATCTGTTTCTTCATTTTTAATAATAGTTATTCCATTATTATTGAATCTTTTTCTTGCCATGACAGAACTGCCTTCAAACATACCTGATATAGCTTCAGGTACAAGTTCAATCACAAATTGTTCAATATTATCATCGTTGTACTATTCATACCCGCTTATTCATGCCTTGTTTTTTATAATACTTGGTGGAATATTCGGAAGTTTATTCGGACTTATTTCTTTTATAATAAGCGATTTTACAGAAAATAGCATAGTGGTTCTACTCTTTCCTTTTATATTGAATATTTTCCTTTTAGCCTTGTTTGATACAATTAATTTAAGTGAGGCATCACCAGTATATTTTATACGTTCGGGTTGGGAAATTTCAAGCGGATATATAGTATTGCCTTATATAATTATTATATCGGGAGTGGCTGCCGGCTTATGTCATTTCAGAAAGGTTAAAGGCGATGTTTTCTGAATTTAAAACCTATACTACTTTGAAAATATTATTAAGTGAGTTCAAGCAGTCTTTGTCTTTATTTTTCTATTCGGGAATAGGATTATATACATTATTATTTCTATTAACGTTAAAACAAAAAAATTATTATCTGCAATTTGGATTAGAATATACATTTGCTGATAGTCTTATTTTTTGTGTATCAAAATATTTTGTGTATTTGTTTTTTTTACCTATAGGACTTTTTATAAGACAAAGGGTATCGTGTAATTTTAAAGATGTTCAATTATACGTTCGCTTAAAAAACAGAGCATCAATATGGCGCGTTAAAATATTATCTTCATTTATTATTGACTTTATTTATTGTATTGAAATTGTTGCTATAATATTATGTATTTCGTTTTTTTTATGTGAAAAAACAATAAACTGGAACAATCTCAGCAGTATATATGCTATGAAGTGTGGTTCTGTAAATAATACAGCAAATATTATAAATGTATTGCTTATAGTTACAGGCTTCATTTATTTATCGTTAATTCTGACAGATGTAATAATTCAGATGATTAGTATCTTCTCAAACATTTTTGGTTGGATGGTAGTAATTCTATACATTGGATTTAATATGAGAGGGAATCTTGCTCAACACATTTGCAATTTAGATTATTTGAGTTTTACTGATTTAAAAAAGTTTTTTATAGTTCAGATTTTTAAATTAGGTATTATGCTAATTGCATTTTTAATTGGAATAAAAGTTATAGAAAGAAAAGATTTTTATGAGTAAAACAAATTTTATAAATCAACTTATTGTTGATATAAGGATTAATATTATCAGCAAATTTTATTTGTATGTTCCTATCCTTGTTATAATAATTTTTTACTGTGTATCTTTTTTAAAGGATTATAATTTTGCGTTATGCATTAATGAGGTAAACTCTAAGCTGTCATTTGGAGATTATCTATTTAATATTTGGAAAGGTGAAGAAATATTCTCACAAAATGATTTGAGAGATATTTTTAAAATGCCATCATTTATTACAATGTATTTTTTATATAATGGATTCATAATATGCAGATATTTAAATATTAAGCGTTCTGGCAACATGTGTTTGTATTATATTCGTAATAAATCATGCTATCAGTGGAATACATCGAAGTTAATATGGTGTATAATAAATAGTTTTTTATATTTTATATTGACATACTCTATAATTTTTTTATTTGCGCTGTTCACCGGGAATCAATCCCTCGAAATTTCTGAAGATATAACCCTCAGCCTAAATCATGTGATGTTTCCGGCGGTCAACTCAGAAGCAGTTATTTTTATAATTATGCCTTTTCTTATATTGTTTTCAACTGCTTTGATTCAGCTGTTTCTGTCGCTGTTATTCAGACCGATTATTGCTTATGTTGCAATTATATTAATATATGTAGTTTCATTATTTTCATGTAAAAGTTATTTTATATATAATTATGCAATGGTATTAAGATTAAAAATATATGATAGACAGGGAGTATCATTAAAGAATGGTATATTATTGAATGTTGTTATTATCTCAGCAGTTTTGTTTTTATATATGATATTATCGAAGCGTAGAAAGGAAAATTTTTATTAAATGGAAATAAAAGTATGTAATTATGAAAAAATCATTTCAAAGAACAAGATATTATCCAATATTAATATTTCTATGAGTGGTGGAAATATCTATGGATTTCAAGGAAAGAACGGGAGTGGTAAAACAATGCTTATGAGAGCAATAAGCGGATTAATATTACCAACGTTCGGATATGTTGAAATAGATGGAAAACGAATTGGAAAAGACATAGATTTTCCGCAAAGTATAGGAATGCTTATAGAAAGCCCAGGATTCATCAGCTCTTATTCCGGATATAAGAATTTAAAGTTATTGGCTTCTCTCAAAAAAAAAGCAAGTGATGAAATTATCCGTGATAAAATGCGTGAATTATCACTTAATCCTGATGATGTAAAAAAATACAAAAAATACTCTCTGGGAATGAAGCAGAAGCTTGGTATTATAGCAGCTACGATGGAGAATCCCGATATTATAATATTAGATGAACCGTTTAATGCACTTGATGAAAAAAGCTGTAAAGTGGTAAACGACATAATTTTAAATTATAAATCGAAAAATAAAATTATAATTATAGCTTGTCATGATAAAGAAGAACTTTATAAACTTGCAGATGTCGTATATGTAATTGAAAACGGAGAGGTTGTAAGAACAGTCAATGTTAAAGAAAATGAAAATAATTAAAATATTTGTATCAGCTATATGTATTATTTTTCTGTTTATATTTCTGGCTTATGGAATAAATAAGATTGTGAAGGTAAATAAAAAATATCCGCCTCCTGATGTTACAGCTGTTAATATATCTGAGGATTTGTTTATAAATCAAAATAAACTTAAGGTAAGGGCTGATGATTTCAATATACAGGATATAAGTTATCTTACAGATACAACTTATAGTAGCCAGTCTTATATGGGAAAAACTATGGTAGCTAGTGTCAACATTAGAGTAGATAATGTTTCGGATGAAAAAGTAAGATTTGATTTACCGTCCGTAGAACTTACGTCAGACGGTTGGCATAATGGTTTATTTTTGGATTTGTTTTTAGAACTGAATCCGAAGTATAATGGTGAAATTGAACCTAAAAATTATATAGAAGTAATTGTTCCATATATTATGTATGAAAATCATTTCAAAAAATCAGCATGGCAAAATCTTGATAATCAAGATTATAGACTAGTTTTTCAGCTGTACCCAGAAAAGAAATATATCTCTCTCCATTGTTAAATAATTATTATTTAATGCAAAAAATTCACAGGCATACAGTGTCTGTGTTTTATAATCATGTAGATCATTACTACAAGTCATATATGCTTTGAAAAATAATTTATAACTTATGAAATATGTCCCCGGCATCTGAGGAGGCGGGTCCCATATCCGCAATCAGTAGGAGTTGAGTATCCTACTGATTGCAATGTGCATTTTCAATGCATATTGCCACGTTAAAACTGGGAAAGCTTCTTATCTGCCATAATAGAAAGCGATAAGGATATTTCAAAAGATGATTTTCAGGATAATATAATTTCGGTTTATCAGAGCAGTGGCAAGATATATTCGATATTTCCGACATTTAAGTTAAATACTTTGGTAACAGCTGATAATGAAAATATCATCTACTGCAATCTTACATATTAGAAGTTTTTTGATACATTTAATCCGCAGGATTCAAAAATATTTTTTCAGTAAATAAACCCTCCGCTTTTAAAACGGAGGGTTTATTTACTGAGTTATATCCTTGAATATCCGTAGCTGTTTACTATGGCATCGACTTTTACGCCGTTTTTGCAAAGCTCACAGTCAGCCGGTTTCTGTGTTATATAATTGTTTAGATCATCAGATGTAAAAATTGATTTTATAGAAATTCCCTGCATATCAGATGCTGCACTGAATATAGAAGCAATGGCGGTAAGATTTCCGTTATAGTATTTAAGACATTCAGTTGAACGGTTAATGGTTTTTCCTGTTGATGCTGAAGCAATCAGAAGAAGAATTTTCTTGTTGTATATGGATTTTTGAATATTGTCTCTGAAAATCATCTGATTATTCGAATTCATTTCAGGTGTGATAACAGAAATATCCTTTTCTTCATTAATGTTTGTAAATCCCTTTTGTGTCAGCGCTTCTGCTATAAATGCACCAATCATTTCTGTACCTTCAAGGCAGATAATAGTATCAATATACGTGTTTCTGTATTCATTTGCCAGCTCAGTCGCAGCAAGCTTTGCAATGCTGTGGTTCGTTTTGATTGTTGTCATATCAACATAGTAATTTATGTGTGAATGGTTTGTTGCGAAGTGTCCCGGAATTATGCCTATTTTTATTCTGCTGTTTTTCTTTGAAGAAATTTCTGAAATTCTGCTTTCCATATAAAACTCTCCTTTAATTTTTATTAAAATAAAAATTTTAATAATTGATAGTCGATTAATCAACGTATTTTATTATATCACTTGTGTACAAAAAAATCAATAGAAGATATGGTATTTTTTATAAAACATAAATTTCGTCACATGTATTGTTGATATATGTGACGAATAATATTGGTTAGTAAATAATTATAAAAATAATCAGACATTTTGCTAAAATTATAGTTGAAACTTTAAATTAAATATGCTATAATTATGCTATAAATGTTTAACTTAATTTAATTAAATTTAATGATTGTTTAAGGAGGAATTTCAGTGATTTCAAAAAAGACAGGAAGAATATGCAGTATGGCAGCTACGCTGGCATTTGCAGGTTCATTATTCGGGACTTTTCCGGCGGCAGACCTGAATAAAAATGGTGTTTTTGCGGCGGATTCGGCGAGGTTTGAATTTGAAGACGGGACTTATGGCAGCAAGAGCGCATTCGGAGATACTATTAAGGGGTATTCCGGTACAGGCTATGTGGATTCACAGGAGGGTGACATTTCGGTTACGGTTACTGTTGATTCAACAGATGTATATGATCTTATAATAGGATATTGTCTCCCTAAGGACAGGGGAGGAAAAGTTCAGGATCTTTATGTAAACGGAACAGCACAGGCACAGATAAGCTTTTCACCTACAGATATTTTTACGGAGCTTAAGGTAAAAAATATAAAGCTCAGCAAAGGTGAAAATACAGTTACAATGAAAAAAAGCTGGGGATGGATAATTTTTGACTATCTTGCAGTTGATAAAGCTGTTCTTCCGGAGATAAAGGCAGATAAAACCCTTTGTGACCCGGAAGCTACGGAAAGTGCGAAAAGCCTTATGAGTTATCTTGTGGATACATATGGCAACCATATAATATCAGGACAGCAGGAGTTTTACGGAACATCAAGAGAAGATGAGTTTGAGTATATTTACAAGCTTTCCGGAGAATATCCGGCAATAAGAGGCTTTGATTTTGGCGAAACATGTCCTCTGTATGCATGGGATGCCGGTACATCGAGCCGTATTATTTCATGGGTAAAAGAAAAAGGCGGTATTGCTACTGCAAGCTGGCATATAAATGTTCCTGCTGTAATGAATAACTATACACTGGGACAGCCTATGGCATTTGAAAAGACCACTTATTCGGAAAAAACAGATTTTGTTACAGCAAATGTACTTAAAGAGGGAACTGTTGAGCACGATTATTTCCTGCTTGCTGTAGATAATCTTGCAGCTGAGCTTAAAAAGATTCAGGATGCCGGTGTTCCGCTATTGTTCAGACCATTCCATGAGGCTGAAGGCGGCGGCGGTACTGACGGTAAAAAGGCGTGGTTCTGGTGGGGCAAAGAAGGCTCTGAGGTATACAGAGAGCTTTACGCATACCTTTATGAGCTTCTGACACAGAAATATGACCTCCATAATCTTATATGGGAATTCAACAGCTACACATATGAGAACTCAAAGGAATGGTATCCGGGTGAACAGTATGTTGACCTTGTAGGATATGACAAATACAATGCAACTGACTGGACAACAAATACTTCAAAGCCTAATGAAAGCTCTATTGCAAGTACATTCTATTCACTGGTAGAATGGTATGGAGAAGACGGAAAGCCGATAGCAATGATGGAAAACGATACAATTCCGAGCCTTGAGAATCTTCAGAGTGAAAAGGCTGCCTGGCTGTACTTCTGCCCATGGTACGGCGACCATCTGATGAGTACAAGCTTTAATAATCCTGATACTGTAAAGGAATTATATCAGAGTGATTACTGCATTACACTTGATGAGCTTCCGGAAGATCTTTATACAGCCAAGGGTTCAGATATTCCGTCAGATGAAATAGTATACGGAGACTTTGACGGCAACGGCAAAGCAGATATAACAGACCTAACACTTCTGTCACTCTTTTTTCTTGGCGATTTTGTATTTGATAATCCGCAGAAGGAAGCGGCAGATGTAAACGGCAGCGGAGATCTTGATTTAGCTGATCTTGCTCATTTAAAACAGTATATAATGAAAGATGCAGTACAGCTGGGACCTAAAGCCTGAAAAATAAAATTTACAGCCTTCTAATTTATAAATGAAGAAATTGCAGCAGACACCGGATTTTTCCGTTAGTCTGCTGTAATTTTTATTTTCAATATTTATTTAGCAAAAAAATCCTACATCTATACAGGTGGCGGAACTAATTGCGTTCAAAGAATTTGACAGCACATAAAGAAAGTGATAAAATAAAATATAATCAGTTAAAACAATAGAATGCCTTATAAAACGATGAAATCAGATAATAATTCGCATCCGGTATTTTGCCTTACTTTTTATTAAAATAAAAGCATAAAGGAATGTATGATAATGATAAAACCAAAAATTAAAACAGCAATAACTGCAACAGTACTCTCTGTGATGACCGCGATATCTGTTTCATGCAGCAATAGTAATTCAGCGGATAAAAAAAATGACTCAGGGTCATCAGCTGCAGTCAGTACGGAAAGGTCGAAAAAAGATTTTTCCGGACTTGCAAGTCAGAAATATGCGGATATACTGGCCCGGAAGAACAGCGGTACAAAATATACTCTCAAATGGTCGTACAATGGCGAATATGCTGATAAGGAGACAAACTATATCTGTTATGACGGTACAACAGAAAGCTATTCCATCAATATGACAAGACCGCTTTTTAACGAAGCAAAGTTCATTGTAAAAGATCATAAAATGTATGATATATATGATGAAAGCAGTACATATGCAGTTACTGACATGGCAAACGCAGCAATGGAACATGGGTATCTTACAGTACAGGATTTTGAAAGCTATGCTGCGGATATTTTTGCAGGACTCTGGTACCTTGGAAGCGGCACTGATGAAATTGACGGAAAAAGCTATAATTATGATGCATTTTATACTGACAAGGCGGTAGAACTGAGATTTTTTATGACGGATGATAACGTTTTATATGCAATTGAAGCCAGTTACGATAGCTATAAGGGTACATATATGTTTATTGATGAATTTTCTGAGCAGTGCCCTGAAAATATATTTGAAATTCCGTCCGGATACACTGAAGAAAAGTAGTCTTCTTTTAAAATTAAATAACCTGAGTTAAATGCAAAAAACTCCGTTAATTTCTACTGGCCCCCGAAAGTTAGATCAAAAGTCTAAAAATCGGAGGTCAGTTTTTGTTTTTTATTTTAAAGGAAAAGTAATATTATAATACATTTTGTTAAAAAAACGTATTCATAAAATCCATGAAATACATATTTTTTATATTATGTATAAAACTATTGATTTTATTAAAAAAATATTATATAATTAGATAAATAAGAACGACAAAATATTACTATTAAAAGGAAGTCTCCTGATTTTACAGGCGGCTTGTTCCATTATTGCGTTCAGTCGGCTTAAAGTTCCCTGTTGCCTCTGTCGGTTGAAAACAGAGGATTTAAATAAATACAAAAAAAGAGAAAGGTTGTGAAAAAATGTTTGCACAATTATTTGGATATTATTTGCTTGACAAAGGCATAGTTACTCTTGACCAACTGGGTCATGCTCTTTCAGCAAAAAATACAACAAATGTAAAGCTTGGTGCTCTTGCAATAGATTCGGGCTATATGACGGCTGAACAGGTTGACTATGTTCACAATGAACAGAAGCGTGTAGATAAAAAATTCGGGGACATTGCTGTTTCTCTTGGGTTTATGAGTAAAGACGAGGTAAACGAGCTTATTACAAAGCAGAAAACATTAAATATAATTCTTAGTCAGGCGCTGATTGACAGAGGATACATATCAACTTCAGTATTTGAAAATGAACTGAAAGAATATAAACGGATTGCAGAATGTGATGAAAGCGAGTTAAATTATAAAAATCTTGCGGAGGACATTATTGCAATATACAATCTTCATGAAGTGGCAGAAAAGGAATTATACGCATCATATATTTCCCTTCTTGTCAGAAATGTAATACGCTTTATCGGTGACGATTTTGCATTTTCAAATGTCAGACCGGGTGAAGATGTTATTGTTGAATATATTACCGATCAGGAGCTGCACGGAGAAAAAAAATCGTATACAGCAATAGGCGGGGATGAAAAAGCGTTTATGACATTTGCGTCAAGATTTGCAGACCAAAAGATTGATGTCTGCAACGAATATGCATGTACGGCAGTAGGCGAGTTTCTTAATATTCAAAATGCCCTTTATATAGAAAACGAAGCAAATCTTAACGACAGCGCGCTCTCTCTTTTGCCTCAGAGAGCATCCAAGAACAAAGTATTTACCGCAGATAAAACACAGCTGATAGTTCCGCTGTCGTTTACCTTCGGAAATCTTTATGTTTGCTTCAGAACATAAAGATAATAAAAAAATAAAAGGCGGATTTCCTTTTGGAAATCCGCCTTTAAAATTATTTTAAGGTTTTAGAATTATTTGTAAAGCTCAGAAAGTCTGATAAGATAATCATATCTGTCCTTAGCATTTTCGACTGCCTTGTTAAACAGATTTTCAGCTCTTTCAGGATTCTGACGGGCAAGAGAATTGTAACGAACCTCACCCATGAGGAAGTTCTTATATTCGTCAATGTTAGGAGCCTTAGAATCAAGAATAAACGGATTCTTTCCTTCTTCCTTAAGAGTTGGGTTGTATCTGTAAAGGTGCCAGTAACCAGCCTGTACAGCCTTTTTCTCTTCTGCCTGAGCAGTAGCCATACCTGTCTTGATACCGTGGTTGATACATGGAGCGTAAGCGATGATGATTGATGGACCATCATAAGCCTCAGCCTCTTCAATAGCCTTGATACACTGATTATAGTCAGCACCCATAGCGATGTGTGCAACATAAACATAACCGTAGCTCATTGCTATACCTGCAAGATCCTTCTTCTTAACTTCCTTACCGGCTGCAGCGAACTGGGCAATAGCACCTGTAGGAGTTGATTTTGAGGACTGTCCGCCTGTGTTTGAGTAAACCTCTGTATCGAATACAAATATGTTTACATTTTCTCCGGAAGCAATAACGTGATCAAGACCGCTGAAGCCGATGTCGTATGCCCAGCCGTCACCACCGAATATCCAGAGTGACTTCTTGCTGAGGTAATCCTTGTATGCAAGAATATCCTTAGCTTCATCGCATCCGCAAGCTTCGAGTGTGTTTACAAGCTTCTTTGTAGCAACGGCATTTTCCTTACCATCGTTTAATGTATCGAGGTATCCGTTGATAGCATCCTTTGCTTCAGGCTTTTCAGCTTTTTCAAGGAGATTCTTTATTTTGTCAACAGCTCTTGTACGGAGTGTGTTCTGAGCTAAGAACATACCATAGCCGTACTCTGCGTTATCTTCAAAGAGTGAGTTAGCCCATGCAGGACCCTTGCCTTCTTTGTTTGTTGTATATGGAGTTGAAGGAGCGGAGCCACCCCAGATTGATGAACATCCTGTAGCGTTTGCAATGTACATTCTGTCACCAAAGAGCTGTGTTATAAGCTTAGCATAAGGTGTTTCACCACAACCGGCACATGCACCTGAGAATTCGAGGAGAGGCTGTTTGAACTGTGAACCCTTAACTGTTGTTGGCTTGAATTTTTCAAGAACTTCAGGCTTTTCATTCAGTGTAATGCCATAATCGAATATAGCCTGTTCTTTTTCCTGTGAATCAAGAGGCTTCATAACAAGTGCCTTTGTCTTTGCAGGACAAACGTTAGCACATGAACCGCATCCTGCACAGTCAAGTACAGAAACTGCCATTGTGAACTTAAGGTCGCCGAGAGCCGGTCTGAAGTCAGCTGATTTTGTTCCTTCAGGAGCAGCAGCGAGTTCAGCAGGTGTCATAGGAACCGGACGGATTACAGCATGAGGACATACATATGAACACTGATTACACTGAATACAGTTTTCAGGAATCCATTCAGGAACGTTTACAGCAATTCCTCTCTTTTCAAAAGCAGAAGAACCCTGTGGGAATGTACCGTCTGCCATGTCAACAAATGTAGAAACAGGGAGTGAATCACCCTTCTGAGCATTACATGGCTGCTGAATGTTGTTTACAAAGTCAATAAGAGTCTTGTTGTCGCCAACAGCCTTGCACATACCCATATTTGTATCAGGTGCATCAGCCCATGAAGCAGGAATATCAATCTTAACGATTTTCTTATAACCTGCATCGATAGCGTCGTGGTTCTTCTTAACTATATCTTCACCCTTCTTCATGTAAGAAGCAGTAGCTGCGTCCTTCATGTATTTAAGAGCATCTTCAAAAGGAATGATATCAGCGAGTTTGAAGAATGCAGACTGAAGAATTGTATTGATTCTTGTGCCCATTCCTGTTTCTATACCGAGCTGAACGCCGTCGATTGTATAGAAGTTAATGTTGTTCTGAGCAAGGTATCTCTTTACCTGGCCTGGGAGGTGCTTTTCAAGACCTTCCATATCCCACTGACAGTTGAGGAGGAACGTACCGTTTGGCTTGATATCTGAAACCATGTCGTATTTGTCAATGTATGACTGGTTGTGACATGCAACGAAGTCAGCTCTGTTTACAAGGTATGTTGACTTGATAGGTGAGTTACCGAATCTTAGATGTGAAACAGTTACACCGCCTGATTTCTTTGAGTCATAAGCAAAATATGCCTGAGCATATTTATCTGTATGGTCGCCGATAATCTTTATTGAGTTCTTGTTAGCGCCAACTGTACCGTCAGCACCAAGTCCCCAGAATTTACAAGCTGTTGTGCCTTTCGGAGCTGAATCAAGAGCCGGACCGTTTTCAAGTGAAAGATATGTTACATCGTCGTTGATTCCGATTGTAAATCTTTCTTTTGATGTATTTTCATAAACAGCCTTGATCTGAGCAGGTGTTGTATCCTTTGAACCTAAGCCATATCGGCCGCTGTATACAGGAGTGTCCTTGAATTTTGTATTCTTGAGAGATGCAACAACGTCAAGATAAAGAGGTTCGCCAAGTGAACCAGGTTCCTTTGTTCTGTCAAGAACAGTGATTTTAGTTACAGTTGAAGGGATAGCCTCAACAAGCTTGTCAGCACGGAAAGGTCTGTAAAGTCTTACCTTGATGAGACCGTATTTGCCACCCTGAGCATTGAGGAAGTCGATTGTTTCTTCAATTGTGTCGTTTACAGAACCCATAGCAATGATGATGTGTTCTGCATCAGCAGCACCATAGTAGTTGAAAAGCTTATAATCAGTACCGATTATAGCGTTTACCTTATCCATGTACTCTTCAACAACTGCAGGAAGTGCGTCATAGTATTTGTTGCAGGCTTCACGAGCCTGGAAGAATATATCAGGATTCTGGGCTGTACCTCTGAGTACAGGATGTTCAGGGTTGATGGCTCTTTCTCTGAATGACTGAACTGCATCCATATCAACCATGCCTGCAAGAGTTTCTGTATCCCATGTTTCGATTTTCTGAATTTCGTGTGATGTACGGAAACCATCAAAGAAGTGAATGAAAGGAACTCTTCCCTTGATAGTTGAAAGATGAGCTATGGCACCAAGATCCATAACTTCCTGAGGGTTTGATGCGCAGAGCATTGCAAAGCCTGTCTGACGGCATGCATAAACGTCTGAATGATCACCAAAAATATTAAGAGCATGTGAAGCAACGCATCTTGCAGAAACATGGATAACGCAAGGAAGGAGCTCACCAGCGATTTTGTACATGTTAGGGATCATAAGAAGAAGTCCCTGTGAAGCTGTATATGTTGTTGTGAATGCACCTGCTGAAAGTGAGCCGTGAACTGTACCTGCAGCACCTGCTTCAGACTGCATTTCTGTTACATGAACAGTCTGTCCGAATATATTCTTTTGTCCCTTTGCAGACCACTGGTCTGTAACTTCAGCCATAACTGAAGAAGGTGTAATAGGGTAAATAGCAGCTACGTCTGTGAACGGATATGATGCCCAGGCAGCAGCGTTATTACCATCCATGGTTTTCATTTTTCTAGCCATTTAAAATTTCATCCTCCTAGTTTAATTACGATCTGCAGAAATATTTTTTTGCAAATCTGTTATGCGTTATGATTACACATTAACGTTAACTATTATAATAACACAATCACAGAAGTTTGTAAAGGGTGTTCGAGTAATTTGTGAAAAAATAAATAAACGAAAATATGTAGAAAAATATTAGAATTATTGAGCAGAAATATGCGGTTTAATCGTTGCTGTTCAGCCGCTATGGTTAAAATTATTAACTTTTCAGGAATTTCAATCCGGCAGGAATCGACCGGGGCTTTCCGGTCGCACTGTGACCTTCCGGCATATGACTGAATAGTAAGAGTTTAAGTTTTTATTTAGCCTTTATTGGTATAATTATCAGTTTTTTGTCAGGCGGCGGTGTCGGGAGAACATATCCTTCCATGCTTCAGGGTGGAACAGCAGCAGCATCGGGAAAAGCTCGAGTCTGCCTGCAAGCATGTCAAACATAAGAATGTACTTGGAGAACGGAGAGAAAAGTCCGAAATTACTTGCAGGACCTACAAGCTCGAGTCCCGGACCTATATTGTTAAAGGTAGCGGCGACAGCAGTAAAGTTTGTCGTAAGATCATAGTCGTCAAATGAAACACAAAGTATGGATATTGAGAAGATTAAAACATACGCAATCATAAATACGTTAACAGAACGGACAACCTCGTGGTCCACCGGTTTGCCGTCAATCTTTATTTTCTGTATACCCTTGGGATGAAGGAATGAGTTAAGCTCCTTCTTCATTGTTTTAAAGAGAATTACAAACCTGGAAACCTTTATACCGCCTCCGGTACTTCCGGCACACGCACCTATGAACATAAGTATTACAAGAACTGTTTTACATGTCTGTGACCACATATTGAAGTCTGTGGTTGAGTATCCTGTAGTTGTAATAATAGAAGCTACCTGGAACGATGCATGAGTAAGTGCATCAAAGATACTCTCTGAAGTATCAAGAATGTGGCTGAAAATTATTACAATGGCTATTAATATTGTAAGGAAATAATATTTTACCTCTTCGATTTTCAGGGCTTTTTTAAACTGCCTTAATACTATAAAATAAAATGCGTTGAAATTAACTCCGAACAATATCATAAATGTTGTTACTACCCATTGAATATATGGGGAAAATGAAGCAAATCCGTCATTTTTGAATCCGAATCCGCCGGTGCCTGCAGTACCGAATGCTGTACACAGGGTATCAAATACAGGCATTTTCCCTGCCAGAAGAAGTATAATCTGAATAATCGTCATACATATGTATATATAGTATAAAAATCGTGCAGTATATTTCATTTTAGGCACTATTTTACCGACAGACGGTCCCGGGCTTTCTGCGCGCATAAGATTTATATTCGATCCTCCGCTGAGCGGAATTATTGCGAGAAGGAATACAAGAACACCCATTCCTCCGATCCAGTGTGTAAAGCTTCGCCATAACAGTGCACAGTGGGAAAGTGCCTCTACATCACTTACAACGCTTGCTCCTGTTGTAGTAAAGCCTGAAATAGTTTCAAACATTGCATCTGTAAAGCTTGGTATTTCACGGCTTAACCAGAGAGGAAGACATCCTGCAATACTCATCAGTATCCAGCTGAGTGATGTGGCAATACAGCCTTCCTTAAGATAAAAAACATTGTTTTTAGGCTTTTTAATTGTTACCAGTATCCCTATCAGAAGGCATACAGCACTTGTTCCAAGAAAATAAAAGCCGCTGTTCTCCTGATAAATCAGTGCGGTAATGCATGGGAGAAGCATAAGTATAGCTTCTAATTTGAGAACATGTCCGAGTACATAAATTATAATTGAGCGGTTCATATTTAATGATAAATTCCCTGTTATACAGGGAATCTCCTTTCAAAAAAATTGTTATAAAAATGCTGTCAGTTATTTTTCAAGAATATCCAGTATATCTGTAAATCCGGTATGGGTAGTTACGACCATTACTCTGTCACCTTTTTTCAGAAAATCCTGACCGCTTGGAATAATGAGTGTACCTTTTCTGTTAATAAAGGAAATAATCAGATTCTTTTTCAGATTAAGATCCATAATCGGAATGTTTGTAACCTCAGAGTCTTCGTCAATGAGGAATTCGATAGCTTCAGCCCTGTGGTCAAACAGGTGATAAAGTGTTTCAATGTTGCTGTCACCGGATTCTTTTTTTGCACGTACATAACCGATAATCGCCTCTGATGTAATATATTTCGGATAAACCACACTTCCGAGATCAAGGTTGTTTATAACGTCTTTAAAATTTATACGGTTGATCTTCGTTATTACCTTTGCCTTTGACACCTGTCTTGCATGAAGAGTCAGGAGAATATTTTCTTCATCAATACCTGTCATGGCAACAAATGATTCTGCATATTCAAGCTCTTCTTCCTTAAGTACCTCTTCGTCTGTACCGTCACCGTTGATTATTACCGCCTTTGGAAGAAGAATACTTAACTGTTCGCATCTTTCCTTGTCACTTTCAATTATCTTTACGGAAATCCCCATAGTAATAAGTCGTTTTGCAAGGTAATAAGAGGATTTTCCGCCACCTACAATAATTGTGTTTTTAACCTGGTGAGTTTTTACTCCTATATCTCCAAAGAAGTTCTTTGAAATATTTCTTGAAGCAGAAAATGAAATAATATCATTTTTGGCAAGCCTGAAATCTCCGGAAGGAATATATACATTGCCGTCTCTTTCAATAGCACAGATAAGTATATTTGTTGAGGTTTTTTTGCTGAGTTCGGATATCACCATTCCGTCAAGGGCATTATCCTGAGGGATTTTAAATTTTATAAGCTCAGCCTGTCCGTTTGCAAATACGTTTACTTCAAGAGCAGTAGGCAGACATAATATTCTTGAGGCTTCTCTTGCAGTTTCAAGCTCCGGATTGATTATCATTGCCAGTCCCAGCTTTTCTCTCAGGTATGCTGTTTCATCGCTGTAATCAGGGTTTCTGACTCTTGCTATTGCAGAACATTTTCCCACGCGTTTTGCAACGGTACAGCAAAGCAGGTTAAGCTCATCAGAACCGGTAACCGCAATAATGAGATCTGTCGTTTCAATTCCTGATTCAAGCTGAATGCTGAAGCTTGCACCGTTTCCTACAACGCCCATAACATCGTAAAGGTCAGTGAGCTCCTGTACCCTCTGGGGGTTTTTATCGACAACCGTTATGTCATGCCCCTCCTGAGAAAGCTGTTCAACGATAGTTGAACCGACCTTTCCGCAACCCACAATAATTATATTGAGACCCGGCTTGACAGATTTCTTTGATATACTCACATTATATTCCTCCAAAAAAATAGTACATAAAATAACGCCATTTTCTTCAAACGACGTTTTAAAATATGTTTTTTGCTGGTAGCATCATTATTATAATACCGTATGCAAATAAAGTCAATGATTTTATATGTGTAGATTAATATTTATACGGATTACGTAAAAAAAGGGAGATATACCAGAAGTTAAGGGACGGTTGGAAAATCGGAATGCATAATTGTTTTAAAAAATATATGTTTTAAACAAATGAACCGATAATCCGTGGTGATGTTGTACAAACATTAACCAATAAAAAAAAATTATAAAATAAAGGTTGACTTATTTTAAATTATGGGGTATAATCTTAATAGTGTTAAGTTAATATTCGTTATTAAAGTTAACACTCGTTTTGTTGTCTCCTTTCTTTTGTTCTACACATATTTATTTATCTCTTTTTATCTTTGCAGGACACCGTTTGTCCTGCTTTTTTATTTATATTTTAATATACAATTATTGGAATTTAAGGCATACTGATTATGCGCTGATTATAAAATATAGTCAGATATATCATTAAAAGCCTATAAAATGCTTTATAATGATTTTATAGGTACAATAAAATCACCAAAACTATTATGAAAATGTATTGCAAAATTATAATATATGAGGTATAATAATACTGTAAATCAATTAAAGTAAAAAACAATGACCTTGACACAGGATGGGAGTTATTTTATGCCTCGATTTTTTGTGGATGATATCAGTGAAAAATATGCACAGATAACGGGTGAAGATGCAAGGCATATAAGCAGATCGCTTCGTATGAAGGTTGAGGATACACTGATTGTGTCATGCAAGGGAATAGATTATTCATGTGTTATAAAAAGCATTACAGATGATCTTGTAGAACTGGAAATACTTTTCTATAACAAATGTAAATCAGAGCCCAGTATAGACCTTACATTATTTCAGGCTGTTCCCAAACTGGACAAGCTTGAAATGATAATTCAAAAATCAGTTGAGCTTGGCGTGAACAGAATAGTACCTGTCATGACTAAACGGTGCGTATCACGTCCTTCAGAAAAGGATTTTGCCAAAAAGCTTCAGCGTTATAACAAAATTGCACTGGAAGCAGCCAAACAATCGGGCAGGGGCATAATTCCTGATGTTTTGCCGATAATAAATTATACTGCTGCATTAAACAAAATGGCTTGCTCCGACTGTTCACTCATGCTCTATGAACAGGGTGGAGTACGGTTTTCAGAAGTTGATTTTAGTTCCGCAAAATCAATCTCGCTCCTTATAGGAAGTGAGGGCGGTTTTGACGAGGCAGAGGTTTTACAGGCTGAAAATGCAGGTGTAACAAGAATCTGGCTTGGTGACAGGATACTAAGATGTGAAACGGCACCGCTGGCTGCTGTTTCGATTACCATGTTCCTTACTCATAACTTATAAAATTCATTATGACATGCTGCAGAATGTCATGAGTTAAGGAAAAGAGATATTTTTTCTGCAGAGAATGGAGAATATTATGAAATGTTCATTATTAGGAATTATTGCTGCCGCTGTATCAGTAACAGCTGCTATTATTACAGTTGCTGCGTTAAAGAAGCACAGTGCAAAGAAAAAGAATTCATCATGTGACTGTGGTTGTGATTGTGACTGCGATTTTGACGATTGCGACTGCGATATGGATGACTGCGATTTTGATGGATTTACATGTGAAGACGAATGTGATATTGATGACTTTGACGATGACAAAAACATTGACGATCTGATTCAGGATGATATTGATGAGGATGAGGACGAAGATATCAATACTCCGGATGCAGATATTAAAAAATAATTATTATAGCTTTTTATAAAAGACAGGGCAGAGTTTTCTGTCCTGTCTTAATTCTTTTATTAAGCCAAATTAAACAAATTTACAAAATTTAGTGGAATTTTTCTGCGGGCTGTGGTATAATAGTATAACCACACGAAAAATAAATAAATGATTAACATAAAAAATATACGGAGGGTTTTATGGCAAAGGAAATAAAAAAGAAGGTTCTTCAGACACCTGTAAGTTCAGAAGAAAAAAAGAAAGCACTTGAAATGGCAATAGCACAGATCGAAAAAACATACGGTGCAGGCGCTGTAATGAAGCTCGGACAGACAAGAAGTCTTGATGTAGAATCAATTCCGACCGGTTCTATGACGCTTGATATGGCGCTGGGAATAGGTGGGGTTCCGAGAGGAAGAGTAGTGGAAATCTACGGACCTGAAAGCTCAGGTAAAACAACAGTTGCACTTCATATAGTTGCAGAGGCACAGAAGCTCGGAGGAAATGCTGCATTTATCGACGTTGAGCATGCTCTTGACCCTGTATATGCCCATGCACTTGGCGTAGATACTGACAATCTTCTTGTTTCTCAGCCGGACAGCGGTGAACAGGCGCTTGAAATTGCAGAAGCACTTGTACGTTCAGGTGCTATTGACGTAATAGTTCTTGACTCTGTTGCAGCAATGGTAACAAAGTCCGAAATAGACGGCGAAATGGGAGACCAGCATGTAGGACAGCTTGCAAGACTTATGTCACAGGCTATGAGAAAGCTTACATCCGTTATTGCAAAGTCAAACTGCGTAGCGATATTTATTAACCAGGTCCGTGAAAAAATAGGCGTTATGTACGGAAATCCTGAAACCACACCTGGCGGACGTGCACTTAAATTTTATTCATCTGTAAGAATAGAAGTACGTAAAGGTGAAGCCCTTAAAAACGGCTCTGAAATTATCGGTACACGTACACGCTGCAAGGTTGTTAAAAACAAGGTTGCACCTCCGTTCAAGGAATGCGAATTTGACATAATGTACGGACACGGAATTTCAAGACTCGGGGAGGTAGTGGATCTTGCCGTTGATCTTGACATTATCAAAAAAGGCGGTGCATGGTTCAGCTATAAGGAAATGAAGCTGGGACAGGGACGTGACAATGCAAAGGAAGCACTCAGAAACAACCCTGAAATCATGCAGGAAATAGAAGACAGGATAAGAGAAAATGAAGCGGATCTTGTCATGACATCAAAGAAAAACAAAAAGGATGCAAAGCTTGCTGAGGCGGCCAAAAAGGCTGAGTCACCTGAAGCTGCGGCACCAAAAGCAAGCGGTGATGTTACAATAAATGCTGATGATGATTTTGAGGAATTTGCACCGGCCGGTGATATTGAGTGATAATTACTTCGGTACAGAAATACAAAGGAGAAACCTTTGAAGTCTGTGTGGATGAAAAAAAGATTTATCTGCACAGGGATATTGTTTTAGATTATCATATCAAAGTAAATACTGAAATTTCAGAGGAGCTTTTTGAAGAGATACTTGTCTCATCTGAAAAAAGACGTGCAACGGAAAGAGGTCTGTATCTCCTTGATTACCGTGATTATTCATACAGGGAGCTTTTTAAGAAGCTTTCTGAAAACTATGATGAAGATACATGCTTCTATGTTGTTGACAAGCTTACAGGTATGGGCCTTATAAATGACCGCAGATATGCGGAAAATCTTGCACGTAAGTATATTGAAGTCAAAAAATTCGGTCCATACAGGGCTTCTTCGGAAATGTACCGCAAAGGACTCAGCCGTGAGCTTGTGAATGAAGCGCTTAGTAAATATGAGGATGATACGACTGAAATATTATACGAGCTTATAATGAAAAAATATTCAAGATATCTTGATGATCCGGACGGAATAAGAAAAACGAAAAATGCACTTGTACGTCAGGGATACAGCTTCGATGACATAAACACGGTCATGAAGATTATTGCCGAATCTGACGATGAATAAAAATACTAAAGGGGAAATTATTAAGATGCCTATAAATATTGGAATGGTATCGCTGGGCTGCTCGAAAAATCTTGTTGACAGCGAAAGAATGCTTTATAAAATAAGAGAAAGAGGATATAAGCTGGTAACTGACCCGGCAGCTGCGAATGTGGTAGTTGTAAATACGTGCGGTTTTATACAGTCTGCAAAGGAGGAAGCGATAGAAACTATTCTTGAACTTTCAAATTTAAAAAAAGAGGGGACTATAAAGAAAATTATAGTTACCGGCTGCCTTGCACAGAGATATAAGGAAGAGATGGCAGAGGAATTTAAAAATGAGGTTGACGCTGTGGTAGGATTAGGCTCTGATGAGGATATTATTGATATTATCGACCGTGTTCTTGCAAATGAGCATGTTGTTGAGTTTAAAAACAATACTGAACTGAAGCTTACAGGAAAAAGAATAATCTCTACTCTGCCGTTCTTTACATACCTTAAAATTGCAGAGGGCTGCAGCAACTGCTGTTCATATTGTGCCATTCCTATGATAAGAGGAAAGTTCAGAAGTGTACCGATGGAAGATGTAATAAAAGAAGCAGAATGGCTTGCAGAAAACGGTGTTACAGAACTTAACGTTGTTGCGCAGGATTCAACACGTTATGGAGAGGATCTGTACGGCGAGTCAAAGCTTCCTGAGCTTCTTAAAAAGCTTTGTCAGATTGACGGAATAAAATGGATAAGAGTTCTCTACTGTTATCCTGAAAGAATTACCGATGAGCTTATTGACGTAATAGCTTCAGAGCCAAAGATAGTAAAATATCTTGATATTCCGATACAGCACAGTAATGCTGATATACTAAAGGCTATGAACAGACCTGGAAATGAAGAAGAACTTACAAAGCTGTTTGCAAAATTACGAAGCAAAATAAAAGACATAACCATAAGAACAACTCTGATAACAGGATTTCCGGGAGAAACAGAAGAGCAGTTCAACGGACTTGCTGAATTTGTCAAGAAAATGGAATTTGACCGACTTGGCTGTTTCCCGTATTCTGAAGAAGAGGGAACAAAGGCTGCAGCTATGGAAAATCAGGTTGATGAGGAAGTCCGTGAGCACCGTGCAGAGATTATTATGCAGCAGCAGCAGCTTATCAGTGAAAAGAAAAACAACGAAAAGATGGGAAAAGTATTTGAAGCTGTCGTAGAAGGCTATGACCAGTGGGGCGAATGTTATTTCGGAAGAACTAAGAGTGATGCACCTGATATAGACGGAAAGATATTCTTCAGTTCCGAAGAAAAGCTTTGTGTGGGACAGTTTGTAAATGTTAAAATAACAGAGACACTTGACTATGATCTGATGGGAGAGGTTGTAAATGAATCTGCCGAATAAGCTTACTCTTATGCGAGTTATACTGGTACCGTTTTTTATACTGTTCTTTTATCTTGAAAGTGTTCCGTACAACTATCTTATTGCATTTATAATATTTGCCGCCGCATCAGTAACAGATGCACTTGACGGTCATATTGCAAGAAAAAATCATCTTATCACCAACTTCGGAAAATTCCTTGACCCGCTTGCCGATAAGGTTCTTGTCACAGCTGCGCTTTGCTGCTTTGTTGAAAAAGGACTTATGTCAGCTATTCCGCTTATAATAATAGTTTCAAGAGAATTTATGGTTTCAGGTCTTCGTCTTGTTACTGCAAATGAGGGTGTTGTGGTTGCCGCCGGAATATGGGGCAAGCTTAAAACCGCATTTACTATGGTAGCTATCGTTGTTATTCTTGTATTCTGTATAGCTGACCTTACAGATAAGCTATCACTGATTTCTGATATCCTGATATGGGTATCGGCAGGTCTGACTGTAATATCAGGCGGAGTGTATCTGAAAGGGTACTGGAAGTATATTGATACGGATAAATAGAAAAAGTCTTTTTTAATGATGCGAGTACAAATATACAGAGCTTATACCAAAGCATGTATTAAAAATAATAATAAAATTCCTCAAATACTGATTTTAAAAACAGTATTTGAGGACTTATTTTATTAAATAACTCAAACTTCGCAGGATGAATTCGACGGAACGGATGAATCCGTTCCCTACGAGGGATACACGCAATGTAGGAAACGCATTTATGCGTTCCAGTATGCTACGTGATTTGTCGATTAAAATCTATTTTAAACGCTGTGAACTATTGAATTTCCAAGATGCACAACTATTTTTGATGTGCGAAGTTTGAGTAATTAATATTTATAATTATGTAATATAAATAATAATTACAATAATTATTATAATAAATTGTCATAAAAATGTCAACTAACATTTTCCACATTTTTTTTTGGCTATAATTACAAATGAAATAAAATCGTAACTGTTCAGGACTTTTCAAAGTCCTGAACAGTTACGACAATTCATGGACGCTTAATTGTGACGGAAACGAGTGGTATTATTTTGATGCAGAAGGAACACTTACAGGACACAAAAATAAAGAAGGAATGCTCGTTAGCATAAAAGATACAGATGAAAATCTGGTTATTACTGAGATAATATCCAAAAAGACTATTACAGCAGAAAAACAAGATGGCAAAATAGTAAGAGTATATACAGATAATCCTGACAATAGTATAGCATTTGAATATAAAGATAATATGCTTACTCAAATTTCAGATATTGACAACAGCTCTATAGGTAGTAATAAAAAAACTATAGTATTATATACTTATGATGCTGCGGGCAGAGTATTATCAGGAACAGATGGAGAAAATATAACATTTTTTAAAGATACATACTATGATGATGAATATTTTATAAGTATACTTAAACCTGAAACAGGTCAGGAAAGTGATATATATTATAATGATGAATTAAAAACAAAATATGGCAGAATAAAAACTCAGGAAGATGCTCTTGGAAATACCACAGCATTTGATTATAAAGAAGAATACATATCAGAAGATGACGGATCAAAAACATATAATCTAACCGCATCAGTAACAGATAGAAATAAAAATACTATGACCAGTGTATTTGACATCAATCATTTGCTTTTAAGTCATACAGATCAAAACGGTAATGTAACAACATATAGTTATGATCAGAAAATGTATCACCTCCTATCAGTTACCGATCCATCCGGTAATATTGAAACTATGGAATATGATGAAAATCATAATATTATAAGTAAAACAGATAAGAGTGGTATGACAACAAATTACAGCTATGATACATCTCATAATGTTACTGAAATAATAAATCTCGACAAAAATCAAACTGAGATTTCCAGGTCAAGTTATAAGTATGAAAACAATCTCATGACAGAAATGATTGATCAGAGAGGAAACATAACCAAATTTATATATACTGGCGGTCTTTTAACAAAGAAAATTATTAATGAAGGAACAGAGGATGAAAAAGTCTATACATATGAATATAAAGATGGATTACTTATAAAAACAACTGACCCATGTGGCAATTCGGTTGAAACTGCTCATAGCATTAATGGATTTGTTGAATCAGTTACAGATTCGGATGGTAATAGGATTAAGGAAAATACTTTTGATAAATTCGGACATATTATTAATGAAAAAATAATCTTCAGTAAAGATGAAACATTAAAAGATAAAATAATCAAAGGTCAAGTAGATAATATCTCTCATACATTTAACAGCAGAGGACTTGAACTTAAAGAGTCTGATAATCTGGGTGATATTTTTGATAATACATACAATGGGAACGGAAAAATAATATCAATCAAAGATGCAAATGGGAATTATGTAAAATATGAATATGACGCAGAGGACAGGCTTATTTCTGTAGCTGATGCAGAAAACAATAAAAAAACAATTGAATATGATGCCGGCGGAAGAATAATAAAAGAAACTGATGCAGAAGGCATAATTACGCAATATCAATACAATACAAAAGAAAATATAGTAACTGTTACTTTAGGTCAAAAAGTCGCTGATACTGACGAGATTAACATTATCAGTCAGAACACTTCAAAATATGACGGCAATGGAAATATAATATGGAAGACAGATGCCTTTGGTACACTTACAGAGTATCATTATAATGAAAAAAATCTTCTTTCTAAAACGATATTTGCAAAAGGAAAAGAAGAAGAAACATGTGAGACATATGAATATAATAAATATGGTGATTTAATTTCGGTTACTGATGGCGAAGGAAATACTCAAACATATGAATATGATAAATCAGGAAATAAAATATCGGTTACAGATGCAAATGGAAATAAAACGGCATACACGTATGATCAATGCGGAAATCTTAAAACAGAAGCAAATGCTGTTATGCTTGCTGAGAAAAAAGCAATAACATATAATTATGATTCAAACGGAAGACTTGTAGAGACAATCTCACCTTTCGGAAACAAGACAACATTTACATATGATTTTCAGGGGAAACTTCTGACAGTAACAGATCCGCTTAACAGAAAGAGTAAGACTGTTTATGATTTAAGAAGCAATATTATTGAAAATATAAATAACGATGATGTAGCGATATCAACATTCAGTTATGACAGTAACAATAACGTAATAAGCAGAAAAAATGCACTTGAATATGAAGAGTCATATAAATATGATAAGTCAGACAGACTTATAACCGTTGTTGACGCTCAAGGAAATGAGACAAAATATGAATATGACAAAACAGGCAAGCTCACAGAAACTACCGATGCATTATCAAATAAGGCTTCCGCTTCATATGATGCGCTTGGAAACATCACAAATCTGTCAGACAGTGGTTTGTCGTCAGTAAAATATCAGTATGATTCATCCGGAAATATAATATCGAAGCAAACAACAAGTGACAAGTATGTACAATATGGTTATAATTCTTTAAATCTGTGTACACAGGTTATAAACGCAAGAAATCAAAAAACTACATACATTTATGACAAAGCAGGAAGAATAAAAGAATTTACTCAATATGATACGGAAGGCAATGAAATAAATAAGGGAAGTTACACCTATGATAAATGTGGAAATGTCTTAACCGTAACAGATAACAGCGGAACAATAACAAGAACATTTGATTCACTTAACCGTATGTCATCGTATACAGATACATTTGGAAACACGGTCAAGTATCATTATGATATTGAAAACAATCTTAAAAAAATCGAATATCCTGATGATAAAGCTACAAAAATATTTGTTGAATACAGCTATGACAATGCAGGACAGCTGATCAGTGTAAAGGACTGGGAAGATAATGTTACAAAATATTCGTATGACAATGTCGGTAATTTAGCGCAAATTACCCGACCGGATGAATCAGTTGAGAGCTATATATATGATGAAGCCGGAAATCTTAAAAATACATACAATGATAAAAAAAGTGGAGACTGTATAACATCATACACGTATAAATATTCGGAAAACGGGGACTTATCAGAAGAAGTAAGCAATCATGATAATACAGTTTATTCGATGAAATATGATTCCCTTGGAAGAATGATATGCCGTACACGCAGTAACAAAGATGTTCTTTTTGAAAACCGTTTTGATTTATTCAGCATGATGTCCCAAAACGATGGATATATATCATCAGGATTTTTAACAAGATTCTGGGGCAGTGATTCAGGCACAACAACAAAAGAAATTTTTGGATATGATAAATCGGGAAATATACAGGCTATAAACCAAACAATAAATACAAATGGCCAGTATAAGGGAACATCATTATCAAAAGAATTCAGTTACGGAAACAATAATAAGCTTCTGAGTTATACAGAGAATAACGGAAAAACAGTGTTGAACCCATTTCTGTCATTCCGTCTTGGAATAATACCGTTTTATTGTCCGAATATGCTTATGTATGACGATGATGGAAATGTAATAAGTATTGCAAAAGATAAAGATTTTGTAAGTGTCGGATATGATATTGACAATCGCTTGACATCATACGGACAAACGAAGTATACTTATGATGCAGAAGGAAACAGAATAAAGAAAGAAACCGGAGAAACAGCAACAACTTATCTATATGATACATCCGGAACACTTCCGAGAGTTCTTGAAAGCAAAACAGGAGAAAAGCTAACAGTATACATATATGGAAGAGAACTGATAAGCCAGCAGACCGGAGACAGCACAGAGTATTATCATTATGATTACAGAGGAAGTACAGTAGCATTAACAGATAAAGCAGGCAATGTAACAGACAGATACAGCTATGATGTATACGGAAACAGTAATCATATAACAGGAACAGAAACAACACCGTTCCAGTACACAGGCTCATCCGGAGTACAGACAGATGAAAACGGTCTTATGTACATGTGTACAAGATAC
>JAEWXO010000071.1 GCA_023458875.1 Bacillota bacterium
CGCCTGCCTCGGCGGACAGAATATCGTGCTGACAGAGGCTCGTTGTCAAGTGGACCGTGGAATAAATGCGTGCGCCTTGTTGGGGGGGAGATAAGTATTACCCACTACAAACGGCGAATCGCCTAAAAAGCTATAGTATTGAAAATAATTTTACATCAGTTGCGGCACTTGATTTTTATAAGTATGCAGGTGATTCAGAGGAGCTTGGTGAGAAAAATATTCTGTTTATCACACAGGATAATTTTATGAAGCTTCCTGAGTATATTCAGAGCAGGTATACTTTTGTAGATAATTTTAACGATATGGCGTATTACTATACTGATAACAGTCCGTGTGATTTTTCATCGGGATTTCCGGGACATAATTCGGATGTTTCAGTAGATTATCCATATACTGTGGGATACTCAAGTGCAATCGGGATTATTTCTCCTGATGACGGGTCAGTTACTTCAGACGGAACTGAAGGTCAGGTATTGCAGGGAGTATTTAAATTGCCGGGGGATTTTACAGAACGTGATTATTCAATTCAATTGGAGTATAATATTATTGAAAACAATAAGGATAATCCGGCAAAATTACTTCTGTGGGCTGATGGTACTGTAATTGCATCAGAAGATATTGAGGCGGGCAGTACGGAAGTTGTTATGGATGGTTTTGATTTAATACCTGCTGAGTATATGACTGTTTCTGTTGTACAGGATGAGGGGACTGTTATGAAGGTTGATAAGGTGGTATTCAGGGCAGAGTAGTTCCGGCGCGGTACGAGTCGATCAGGCTTTGCGGTCGCCTGGACTCCGCATGATGTTAATATTCAAACCATATGGGGATATAATGCTTATGCAGGGATTTCGATTCTGCGGAATCGACCGGGCTTTGCGATCGCCCCGGATCTCCGCACCTTCGCTCATATATCTGAATAGTAACCGGGGATTTATGGGGATAGCGGCTTGTTTTAAAAACGTTGACATTACAAATCAAATATATTATAATTATATAGTTATTAAGTTGACGTAGCTTAATGGAAACGGCGTGAGAAGGGCGTTTATAGGCAAAAAAAGCGCGTCATTATTTAAAAAAGATGTTATATTTTTAAAACGGAGGTTCGTGATGGACGGTACTCTTTATATTAAAAGTGTCCTGAAGGATATTTGGGCTGATGCTGTTGCAGAGGAGAATAAATGCGACATAATAAAGTTTGATGATTTTTTAATTACACAAAGCCATAAATCCTGTTCTGATTTCAATAAAGCAGCATTTGCAAGTGATCTTGCGGTAATCAATAACAATTCACAGCTCGAATATTATACTCAGTTAGGTTCATATAAAAATAAATTCAATTCACTGGTAGTGTTTGTGAAAAAAGCCATAAGAAAGTCCTTGAAGTTTATTGTATATCCTATGTTTGTTCAGCAAAGTTCAATAAATCTTCATATAGGACGCTGCCTTCAGCAGATAAGCTCATATCTGAATACGCATGAGGATTCATCACAGAAGCTTTCAATGCTTGAACGCAGTACTTTACAGAATACCCGGAACAACGAAATAAACAGCAAGCAGCTGTATAAAATAATGCTTGAGCTTGAATTGCTCAAGGAAGAAAATCGTAAGCTTAAGGACGAAATAAACAGAATAGGCGGTGAAAAGCAAAATGAGAATAATTCAGATAGTACCAACCCTTAATTATGGTGATGCAATAGGCAATCATGTTATTGCTTTAAAGCATATTATAGAGAAAATGGGATATAAAACGGCTATTTACTGCTATTCATTCAACGAAAAAATTAAAGAACCTGATATTTGCCTTATTCCTACGTTAAAGGAACTTAAATCAACCGATATCGTTATTTATCACATGTCAATAGGCAGCGAGCTTAACAGACAGGTTGCAGATTTTAAATGCCGTAAAATAATGATTTATCACAATATTACCCCACCTCATTTCTTCGAAATAGACTCCTACGACAAGGTGGAAATGTGCAGGAACGGACTTGCAGATGTTAAGGCACTTGCAGGAAAATTTGACTACTGTATAGCTGACTCAGCATTTAACAGGCAGGATCTTATCAATATGGGTTATGACGGTGATACCATCGATGTTATTTCTATAATGGTCGCAATGGATGACTATAAGAGTACTCCTGACCAGGCGATAATGGACCATTATAATGACGGATATACAAATATCCTGTTTGTCGGACGTGTTGCACCTAATAAAAAGCATGAGGATATGATCCGTACATTTGCATATTACAAGAAAAATATAAACCCTAAGTCGAGACTCATACTTGCAGGCAGTCATGACGACCAGAGCAATTATTACAATTATCTGACTGCATATATAGAAGAGCTCGGTGTAAGTGATATAGAATTTACAAGTCATATATCATTTGCGGGAATACTCGCACTTTATAAAACAGCGGATGTTTTCCTTTGCCTTAGTGAACATGAGGGATTCTGTGTGCCGCTTATAGAGGCAATGATATTTGACGTTCCGATAATAGCTTATGACAGCTGTGCCGTACCTGAAACAATGGGCGGAAGCGGTATTGTCGTTGAAAACAAAAGTCCTGTATTTCTTTCTAAAGTTATCGATGCTGTAGTAAATGATGAAGATCTCAGAAAATACATGATAGAATCAGAAAGAAAGAGACTTGAAGATTTCAAGTATGCACCGCTCAGCAAGCAGTTCCAGGAAGCGTTAGAGAAATTTATCGGAAACGAAAAAAAAAAATCCTGAAAACAGATAACAATTATTCTGTTTTTTATGATTTAGTGAACGATAAAATGAAAAGTAATAACAGTGAGCTATCATTTTCAAAGGATATGTTTGTAAACTGCGCATATTCAGAGCCGTTAATGCTAAGTCCTTCGGAGCTTATTAATGCAGACATGGATAACAGATCTTTTTTTGAGGCTGTATTTTATTCGCTTAAGTACAGGATGCCGGAGAAAAACGAATATGATTTATGGCAAAGTGATATTAATAACAGCTTGTCCTGTGATTTTCAGAAGAAATTACTAGCTCATTTTGGAATTATAGCCGATTCCGTAAAATAATGCAATTGCTGCATAAGCTTGGAGTACGATAATGATGAAAAAAATGCTATATATTGATGTTACCGGAATACTTAAAGCTCCGGTGTTGACCGGCGCCGATAAAATATCGGCAGGTATTACAGTTGGTATTATTAATAATAACATTGAGCCGTGTCTGATTGCCTTTTCAAAAAAACATAATTCATATGTAGCAATTGACAAATATAAATATTATAGCTATATTACAGGTAACATGCCTGATGATGAAGGCTGCTATACCGATACTATTGTCAGAATGGAAAATATGGAAAGAGATTCTGTTTTTTTGGACGCAGGCAATTCATGGCTCAATATTCCTCAGCGAGGATGGCTTCTGCCAAAAATCAGGAACAATAACGTTCAGATAATATCTGTGATACAGAGCTTTTTACCTATTACACATCCTGAACGTGTATCAGATAGTATAAGAATAAAATTTATGCACTATATTACAGCCTGTCTGAGTTATGCTGACAAAATTATTGTTCCATGTGAAGAAACAGCGGGAATTATCCGTAAATTATCCGGGGAATTAAAAATCAGCTCAAAGCCTGTAATTATAGTGCATTTCTGTATTGATTCTGAGGTTATCAGAAACAATACAAATACTCTGGCCGATATGATTCCTCAGCAGATATTTTCAAAGGATGAATTGTCGTACTTTGTAAAAGCCTATAAACGTTTTAAAAATATCCTCACTGAAAAGGAACATACGCGTAATTTTCAGAAAAAGCTAAGATACAGATCGCCTAAATGTGCAGAAGCAGCAGGTCAGATTATTAAAATTGCCGGTGAGGAAGAAAATGATATACTTAAACGCAAGCCTGTAAAGCAGATAGTATACCTGTCAGCACGCCCTGAGGCTCTTCTTGATACACTTCCGTATATCGAAAAATTCATGACATTTATAGAGGAAATGCTGATATTCTGTCCTGAGAGTGCGGGGGAATATCTTAAAGCTAACTATAAAGGAAAACTCAGAGTGAAAATAATAACAGACGATGAGCTTCTCGAAGGCTGTCAGTTACCGGAGGACCATACAACACGTAATTTTTTCCTCAGATGTCTTATGATGAACCGTGATGAGCTTGATGAAGAATTTATCATGAGTGATGACGACTACAGACCGCTTACTGATATTACAGAGGAAACTTTTTTCAGTCAGGGAATGTATAATGCATATTATTTTATTGATATAGAAAACTGGAAGCATACTGTAGGAGAGCTTTTTTCATATGACTACAGTCTTTTCAGAACTCTTGAATTTCTGAAAAAGAACGGTTATCCAAGTCTTCAGTATTCTGCTCATCAGCCTCAGATAATAAACAGAGACTGGTACAGACAGTTTATATCAGAGCATGATGGAATTATACTTAAAGGATACGATGAATGGAGTACGTATTTTAATTTCTGTGCGGTAAAGCATAAAAAATATTTCCGGCAGCTTCCGTATGTAACTCTTGGATGGCCTAACGTGGGAACATGCTGGCAGCACGGAGTCAGTAACTCATCATTTCTTTTTGAAAATTTTTATGAGGATAATTATAATGAAAACGGTGTTTTTGCAGGTCTTTCCGTTGAGCTGAATGAAAATACTGTTAATGAGAATAAAATAAAGACAAGCAAGGCTTTCAGTGTTCAGGCTGATTGCCGGGAAAGCTTCAGGGTATATGATGAGTATGTACAGCAGTATGTTTCAAAATACGACTGTGCACCTGCAATAAATATATTCTGTTCAGATATTTCAGAAAATGATATTGATATTTATGTGCCTCACTTTTACAGAATGTCGGATAATGTGATAAACAATCTCAGATTCTATATATCAAGAAGCAGATATACGGTATGTAATAATAAAAAAATTATTATTACCGCCTCGATACAGGATAGCGATGGAAATATTATTTCAACAGCAAGTGTTCCGGCAGATCCTGTGCAGACCGAAACAGGCTGCCATCTTAAGCCATCCGGAGATGACATGAAATACATGCTTAATATAAGATGTCAGGTAGAAGGTACCGATATCTGTACAGAAGCCAATACTCCTCTTGAAGTAGTTTAGAGTTAATATGTATAAAGTGGGGCATATGCTCGCAGGTCAAAGGCGTGACCGGAAAGCCCGGTTGATTCGTGCCGGATCGAAATCCCTGCCAGATTAATAACTTAACCGTAGTATCTGAACAGTAACAGTTCAGAATAATCCTGATAAGTTTAAGTTTTATATTACAGGAGTTGGAACATACTTTTTATCATTATATTCGCAATGTTTAAAATTAAATTCCACATGGTTTTCAACATAATGTTGAAAACCATGTGGAATTTTGGTTAAAACTAATATTCTAAATCCCTTAAATATCGGATAAATGCGATTTGTCAGCACTGTAAAGTGTTGAATTATAATCAAAGGGTGTTGAAAATTATGAAATGTCACTGACAATATCTGAAACAACTGTTACTGCACCCTCTATTGCAGTATCAACGGCTTCACCTATATTTTCACCCAGACCTTTTCTATCAGTTTCTGTATCAGAATAGTTATTATCATATTTATCTGTTGCTGTTATTGTTGATGTTGAGGTGCCATAATGACCGTTTTCATCAGCCTTTTCACTGTTTGATATGCTTCCGCATGAGGTAAGAAGAAGGCATAATGAAAAAATTGTGCATGAAATAGTTATAGCTTTTTTCATAATATATTTCCTTTCGCGTTATAACAATAATATTGCAGATAATGCAATATAACATAGTATTTCACACATGGACTGATATATTCAGAAATGAAAAAATCGCTGTTTATTTTAAAGACAGCGATTTTTAAATATTAAAAATTAATTATGATTTTGAAATTATAAAATTAATACTGTAGTATTCTGAAATTATTTCGTCACTCATAAGAAATGTTTCTATTTCAGTTTCAACATCCGAATACACGTCATCAAAAATTCCGTATAAAATTGCCTTTTCCTCCATTAACTCATTTTGTGACTCACAAATCTGAGTGTAGTCTTCAGGAGTTATAGGATTGAACCAGTTATCCTTTTTCTCTGATATCTGTATGGAATCAAGAAATGTTTCATGTGATTTTATTGATGCCTCGGGGAGGATAACTGAAATTGTTCTGGCATCATTATCAACTGAAATCGAAATCTGTGTTGTATCAATACCGGCTGTTATAAGGCCGTCGTATGATATTCGGAATGACTTTTTTGTAAGCGGTATATCAAGACCATTGATTGAGTCTCTGTTTTTAAAGTCGCATGTATTGGTGTATGGATATTCGGTATCGGCGATTATAAGATTTTCGGAAAGCTTTGTGTCAAGAAGCACACCGTTTACGTTTATTTTTGTTGTAGCTGCAGTAGTAGCTTCGGTTGTTTCAGGTGCTGTGGTGACAGATGGTGCTGTGGTATTTGCCGTACTCAGACTGCCTGCATCGGCAACAGCATTTATCGGCCTGCTTATTGAATTTTTATAAATCATGTTGTCGTCACGGTTAAGAAAAAAACCAGCAAGGAAGCATATGCAGTTTGTTGTGATAAATGCAAGAATTATTATAAGTGTTTTAAAAAATCTGAACTGTTTTGTTTTTATGTACGTATTAAGCCTTGATGAAAATTCTTTTATCTTTTTTATCATTTTCATTCGTCCTTTCTTTGTGTTAAAAAATATATTATTCTACATCTCGATAATAGCACAAAAGGCGAATGAAGTCAATTTATATTTTGTTAAAATTCAATTACAGATTAGATAGGGGTCGCTATTCAGTCCATATGGGGAGATACTGCTTATGCAGAGATTTCGACTCGGCACGAATATTAGCATAACTGAACGCATAAATGCGTTCCCTGCATTGTGTATAACCTTCGTAGGGAAGGGATTTATCCGTTCCGTTGAATTTATCCTGCGAAGATTGAGTAACAGAAAAAAATGTGCAGGTCATAAATGAAGCTGCACATTTTTTAAATTAATCGGTTTGATCTGTTATTGTTGTCCATACTAAATCATTAAGCTCTGATTTTGCCATGAATTCTTCGACAAGATCTGAATATTCAGGCGGTATAACGTAGTTTGTATATCCCGAAGGTCCGTCAAATAACATGACATAGCAGTGCTTGTCAGTATAATAATGACTCTTTGCTATCTGTGAGATTTTATTCAGCAGGTCTGAATCAAAGTTTGTAGTATAGTATTGAGACGGAGTTCCGCATGATTCTGTTATAATATTTGTTGAGATAATATTGTTTTCTATTATATGATTACTGTCGGCAATCAGAACTTTGTCGGGAGGGTAGCTTTCAGATACGCTTTCTAAAGATGATCCAATATTGTATTTTTCAAGAAAGTTTAAAGTGTTTTTGAAGCTTGTTCCGATGTATTTACCGTTAATGGTGCAATACAGGTCAAAGTTTTTAATATCATCTTCTGTCTGGGCCTCAATATCTTTTCTGTATGCCTGTGTAAGATCATTTACATAGTCAGAGTCAGCGTTTTTGGTTTCATTAAAACTCATTTTATCTTTTACATATGTGATATCGGTTTTTTCAGTACTATCATAATAATATACATACTTTTCTGTTATGTTGTCGACAAGATAATCCTTATATTCCTGACTTAAAGAAAGCGAAATCAGGTTTTCTGCCATGGTATTATATGGAACTAAGTATGATCTGTATATTAGGTTTCCGTTTTTCATAATATATGCTATTTCAAAATTATCATATGCCGGATAAAATCTGTCTGTTTTTGCGGCATATGAGTATTGCGACTCGTTACCATATATATATTTATAATTATTATCCTCATTACGATTATCTTTAAAGTAGCTAAGACTTTCCGACTGCATTTTTAATATTCGTTTTATATCTTTCTGATCTGTAAATACAATAGGCTTATAATCTCTCCACTGCTCATTGTAAAATCCATGATATATCAGTGAAACAGCCTTTACGTCTGAAGCATCAGGCGTTTTGTATATCTGCCCGAAGCCGTCAGTCTGAATGCTTAGCTTTACAAATGCAAAGGAAACAGCAATTGTTGATGCAAAATATAAACCGGCTTTAACTACATGCTTCAAGCCTCTGTTTCTGATAATCTCAAGAACAGCAAAGATAACTGCACTGATTACTATTGCATTGACATATTGTCTGCTCCAGAATAGCATGCCTGATATGCATACAGTCAGTGCAAATGCAAATGAGTAATAAATAAAGCTGAATACAAACGGTTTTGAAACATCCTCCGCTTTTCTTCTGTTATAGAGAAAGAATGTGCTGAAGAAAAATATAATAATCACGATTGAGTATCTTACAAACCAGATATTATCTGTTGCTTCAAATACGTGTGAATGCGTTGTTATTTCCGGCAGGACGTTAGTATATTCTGCAAGCTTTAGCACCCCGCCGAATGGACTTGTTGTCATTACAACGCCCAAGGTTTCAATATGCAGTACTGTTTTGTCATTGCTTCTGACTGAAAAAATTATAAAATTAGCTATATAAAAAAAGACCGGTATTATGCCATTTATGAGAATCGTATATACAAAAGTTTCAAACATATTTCCGCAGCATACCGTCGCAAGTGTTGTCAGTGTATAAAGCATAATCATTACCAGCAGTACGCATATCACACAGTGTATGATTGATATTTCTCCTAAGTTATCACTATAAAACTCAGGATAAACTGAATTTCCTATGCCAAGTGATATCGTTGACAGTATGACTGCAATGACATACGGTATTATGTATACTGAAAGTCCTGAAAAGAAATCACTTAAAAACCTTTGTGATGATGTAAGAGGAAGAGACAGATTCATGTCGACTTCTGTTTTTTTGTAAAGATAGCTAAAATTCTTTAACACAATAATTATTCCGGATAGACTGGCAAGGATAACTGAAATAATTGATATATCTATGTAGATATCAGGACGGTTGTACATATATGCATCCGGTGCATTGGTGTATCTGTAGGAAAACACTGGAGCTATTACAGACATTAACGGTAAACCCAGAATCTGCAGTATGAGTATTATGATAAATGCTTTTTTATTTTCACGCATTCTTTGCTTTATACGCAGCATGACAGGGGATGGTTGTTTGTTTTGCATTCATATGCCTCCGTTTCATGATTTCATTGGAATGTTAATATTTACTTATTAACTGATTAAGGTATCTGGACCTTTTCAAGCTTTGATTCTGACATAAACTCTTCGGCAAGCTTTGAGTACTCAGGAGGTATGATATAATTTTTGCTTCCGAACGCTATAACATAGCAGTGTTCTGATGTAAAATAATGCGGCTCTGCTACATTAAAAAGCTCTGATAATAAATCATCATCATGTTCATTTACAATGTACTGACAAGGTGTTCCGCAGTCATTTGTGATAATATCTGTTTCGGTAGCATTGTGTTCAATTATGTAGTTGCTGTCTGCAATGAAAAAGATGCCGTTATTCAGAGACTGAATCCTTGTTGTATAATCAGACAATGCAGACACCGTAAGACCGTTCTTTTTAAGAACGTCTATTGTATTTGTAAATGATGTTCCTATATAGAAATTATATATTTTGCAAAATGCTTCAAAGTTCATAATATCCTCATTTGTAAGATTCATTATGTCTTTTTTATAAGCATCAGCAAGTTCCTGAAGCACTGATATATCCGGTACATCCAGATTTTCTGAAATATTATATCTTGGGTCTGAAATTCTGATATCCTTTTTTAAGGCCGAGTCGTTTTCATATAAAACTATTTCTCGGAAATTTTCTGCAATCTGTTCTTTGTAGTTGTTGTTTTCTGCAAGTTTAATTACGTATTCCGTCATGATTGAATACGGAATGGTATAGTACCTGTATATGATTTTTTTGTTTTTGAGTATATATGTGATTTCAACGTCTGAGTCTGAAGCATTGTATCTGTCAGTATTATATTTTCTAAAAAATTCCTCATCATTATGATCAGTCAACGGATATTCATAATTCTCTTTGTAATCATGTACCTTATAGTTGTCAATAATATCAGATTGCATGTCAACAATAAGCTGTATGTCGTTTGTATCCGTAAAATTACTATACTGTAAGTATGCAGGCTGCATAAAAAAAATATTATTAGAATTTAATATTACTGATTTTATTTCAGAGGTATCCGGCACCCTGTAAATCTGTCCGAAGCCGTCAGTAGCATCACTTAGCTTCACAACTGAAAATGATATAACCACTGAAAAAGCATAAAAAATGCAAGGCCTCAGCAGTTTATTAAGTCCCCTGTTTTTGATAATGCTCATAACCAGAAAAACAACTGAGCTGATTGTAATACCCGGTATAAATGAATTGATTCTTGCCATTCCTCCGGCTATGGCTATTGTTGTAATAAGAACAAAGGCATAGTATATGAAGCTGAATACAAGCGGCTTTGATACATCTTCAGCCTTTCTTTTTTTATAAAGATAAAATGCAGCTGAAAACAGTATGACGGTTACAGCGATAAATGATAAGCCCCATGTTATATTCCACGACTGATCATATGCTTCAAAAGGAACCCTATTTTCATATTTTGTGAGATAAGAAGTTATATTGTTGTAATAAAGGATTTTAATTACTCCACCGATCGGACTGGTTGCAATAACAGATGTCATGGCTTCCAGGCTGTAATCTATACCTGATGCATCTTTAAATATGATATAGCTTAATACAAGAAAAAATAACGGAAGGGTTATATTTGTAAGAAGTGTGTAAATCAGACATTCAAAGCTGTTACCGCAGCATACGCTGATAAATGATGTAAGCGTATAAAGCATTATCATTATAAGTAATCCGTCAGTCATTAAGATTAATACAGAATTATAGCTGGCAATACTTTCCAGAAATGCAGGATAATATGATCTGCCTATAGCAAGCGATATAAGTGACAGTATACAGGCACCTATGTATGGAACGACATACATGATAAGTCCGGAAAAGAAGTCTCCTATAAATCTTTGTGATGCTTTTACAGGAAGAGAAAGGTTCATATCTGTTTCGGTTTTTTTATAAAGATAACTGAAGCATCTGAAGGCAATAAATATTCCGAGACCTGTTGCAAATACAAAAGCAATGCCTGACAGGACTATATAAATTTCTAAATTATAATTATAATCTCTCAGTACGTCTTCACGGTAAAATGATATCTGGGTTATGACAGACAGGAGAGGAAGACCGAGAAGCTGGAGGAGTATAGTGATGAAAAATATTTTTCTGTTATTATAAAAATTCTGCTTTATACGGAGAATTACCGGTGATTTTGTGTTATTGATTTGTTTCGGAATTGTTGGCATGGTATCCTGACGCCTCCATTTCATAAATAAATATTTCTTCCAGGGTAAGCGGTAAAATATCAAGAAATACAGGATTTTTTAGGTTTACATATTTTCTTATTTCGTCAATTTCGCCTTTGACTATGATGTAATAAACACTTTGCTTTTTCTCAAAATGCAGAATCTCAAGCTCCGGAAAATCCTCTTTTTTATACTCCTGGCTGAAAGATGTCTGTATTTTCATAACATTGTTTTTAATGTCATCAATCTCACGGCAGAATAATATTTTACCGTTGTGTATCATTGCGGCACTGTCACATATTTCGTTTATTTCCTTTAGATTATGTGATGAAATGATAACGGTCATCTGCCTGTCAATCATTGCGTCGAAAATAATATCCCTTACGATAATTCTCATTGTAGGATCAAGTCCGTCAAATGCCTCATCCAGCAGGAGATACTCTGTCTGACATGCAAGTCCTGTTATTACTATTGCCTGTCGCTTCATTCCCTTTGAAAATGTACTTAGTTTCTTATCAAGCGGAAGATTAACAATTTTTCTGAGCTTTTCAAAAGTCTCATCCGAGAAATTTGGGTAGAAATTTTTATAGTATTTTTTCAGGTCGTTTAATGTAAATGATGTAAACTGAACGGTTTCATCATTTATGAAAAAAATCTGCCTTTTTATTTTTACGTTGTCGTATACCTTTTCTCCGTCAATAAGAAGCTCCCCGTTTTCCTGTTTATATACTCCGCACAAAAGTCTTAATATTGTTGATTTTCCTGCTCCGTTTGAGCCGAGAAGTCCGAAAACCGACCCCTTGTTTATTTGGAGATTAATACTGTCAAGTATTAAGTTTCCGTCAATGCTTTTGCTTAGATTTTTAATTTCAATCATCTGTTTCCACCTCGTTGATTCTGTTTATAAGCTCCGGTTTTGTGATTCCCGATTTCAGAGCCTCGTAAACAGCATTGTCAAAATCGGAAAGAATATAGTTTCTTATTGTGGAGTCATTGATTTTTGCAACAAAGCTTCCGCGTCCCGAAAGAGAGTAAATTACCTTGTTGCGTTCAAGCTCCTTATACGCCTTTGCGACAGTATTGGGGTTTATGCCAAGTTCCTTTGCAAGCGTTCGTACACTGGGTATCTGGTCGTTTTCCGCCAGTGTACCCTTTATGATAAGCTCTGTTATTTTTTTATAGAGCTGCTCATAAATAGGTATACGGCTTTGCAGATCAATACTAATGATATGTCATCACACCTTTCATTTGAATTGTTCCTTCTTTTCTGCTACGCATAATTATCTGTTTTTATCATTGCGTTAATAAATGTGTATTAAGTGTACTGCATCATCTATTACAGATAGTATACCACGCAGTTTAATATTTGTCAATAAGGTTTTTGCATAAAAAAATTATGCATATATTCTGACGAAAAAATTTAACTTTTTATATAATTCTTAATATAATAAATCACAAATATAGAATAAGTTAAATATATAAGACAAAAAAGAATGGTTATTTTATTTATTTTTTCTATGTACATAAAATATATTTTGAAACTACAAGTATATGGATATAAGCACGCGATTGCTGAATTAGAAAGGAATAAAAAATGGATAAAACATATTTTCAGCAAAGAAGTTACACTTTTTAAATAATAAACTAGTGTATTGACATATTCATATATAAACTAAAAGTTATCCAGATCAGGATATAATGAAATCAATTTAACACGAGCATCTTTAGTAAGTGTTTTAATTCTTCATTTGATAAACGGACTGTGCGTTTTTTTGGTCTTGCCATAGTACACCCTCATTTCAATAAAATCGTATCTATGACAATTATAACATATATGCAGAATTAATTCAAGAGTGAATATGCCTGTACGATAGTATATCCTCAATAAGTACTGATTTTTCATGACGACACTTTTGAGAAGAAAATTCTTAGTTTCTTAATAGTATGCAAGAATTATGCGAGCATGAATATCTTGCAAGGTTCTAATTTGTATTTTCAATTTTACGCCCAACATTATAAATAGCTCCTTCAAGTCTGCGGAGATTATGGGAAAAGCTTTCAATCAGACTGGTCTGGTGAGCATACTGTCCTTGAAGTATAGCACTCATGCCACCTCCCATTGACATACTATGAAAGGGAACCTTTATTTTTGACATTTCTGTGTTATTAATATTATTTGATTGACTTAATTCTCATAATAATATATAATACTTATGAGTACAATCCGAATTTTTATATATATTTTTAACAATACAGGAGTGATAGAAATTGAAAAAAAAGCTAATTATGGTTTCTTCATTATTACTTGCCGTAAGTCTTTCCGGTGGTATCATGGCAGGAGCATTTATATCAGGAGATATAAATGATGACGGAATAGTCAGTGCGAAGGACGCAGATGCTTTCAGAAAATATCTTACCGGCAAAAAAGAGCTCAAATGTAGTGAAGCGGCAGCAGATCTCAACAGTGACGGAAAAATAAATGTTGTGGATCTTATTCTTGAAACGGAGCTTTTGCTTAACGGCGGAAGTACTGTTCAGGTTCAGACGCCTCTGTTTTCAGTTGAGAGCGGATTTTATCCAGGAAATATTGACCTTGAGCTGTCAGCAGGGAACGGGGAAAAAATATACTATACAATTGACGGCTCACAGCCATATACAGGCTCACAGCTTTATAGCGGCAAAATAAATATAAGTGACAGATCATCTGAAAAAAATATTTACGCAAATATAACAGGCATTTCAAACGACGACTTTATTCCGGATCCGGTTACAAAGGGAACTGTTGTAAAGGCTATAGCCGTTGACAGTCAGGGAAATATAAGCAAGACTGTAAGCAGGACGTATTTCTGTGGAATCGATATAAACTCAAAGTATAACGGTTTTCCTGTTGTATGCATGACGGTTGACCCGGATGATATGTTTGGTTATGAACAGGGCATCTATGTAAGGGGAAAGGTTTACGATGACTGGGTAGCAGGCGGCGGAAATCCTTATGGTCAGAATACATGGGAGTTCCCGGGTAACTATACCCAGAGAGGCGAGGAATGGGAGAGAAAAGTTTATCTTGAACTTTTTGAAAATGACGGAAAGCTTGCATTTTCACAGGATATGGGTACAAGAATAACAGGAAATGCTTCAAGATCAAACAATCAAAAGAGCCTTAAATTCTATGCAAGGGATAAATACGGAAAGAAAAACATAAAATACAGGCTTATCCCTGATGCAAAGAAAGAGATAGATGACACAACGATAAGAGAAAAGTACAAGAGATTTACACTCAGGAGCGGTGCAAATGATGCTCAGTATGCAAAGTTCAGGGATAACTATATTCAGAGTCTTGTAGGCGACAGAGCATTTGAGACACAGTCATCGAGACCTGCTATACTGTTCCTTAACGGTGAATACTGGGGCGTATACTGCCTGCAGGAGGATTACAGCGACAGCTATATTGAAAATAACTACGACATTCCTGAGGAAAATGTTGTTATTATATCATGCGGATATGAAGTTGATGACGGTGTTGAGGATGATATTAACCTTTATAATGATTTTCTTAATTATGCCGCTTCAAATGACCTGTCAATAACAAGTAATTATAATAAAATCTCTGAAATGATGGATGTTCAAAGCTTTATTGACTATTACTGCTGTGAAATATTTATTGCAAATCAGGACTGGATGAACAATAACAACAATTATAGGATATGGCGTTCAAGAACAGTCACAGACCAACCGTATGAGGACGGAAAATGGCGCTGGATGATGTATGATACGGAGTATTCACTGAGCCTTTACGGAGGTATGATGGGCGGTACATACAGCTATGACACAATGGCGGATGCATTGTACGGCTCACAGAACACCTCACAGATAAAATCACAGGCAAAGCTTTTCAATCAGCTTATGAAAAACAGTGAATTCAAGCAGCGTTTTGTTTCGACATTCTGCGACCTTATGAATGTAAACTTAAGTAAAGACAATATGCTCTCGGCTCTTGATAATTTCGAGAAAATGTATGAGCCTGTAATGACAGATCAGGTTAAACGTTTCGGTTCAGCATGGAGCGGATCGTTTGGCGGCGGAGACATATTTAACCCTTCTTTAAATGCCGTTGCGGCGCCGCAGCAGACCGGCTCTGAGCTGTCTACATTCAAGTCAGAAGTTTCAAACATCAGAAAATTTATTAATCAGAGAGAGCCGTATATTTATCAGATGTTCAAAAAGCATCTGGGTCTCAGCGGAACGACAGCACAGGTATCGGTACAGGTGAATAATTCAGCTGGTGGAACGGTAACTATAAATACAGTTACCCCTGAACTGAAGGACAGCAAATGGACAGGAAAGTACTGCACAGAGTATCCTGTGACCATTACTGCAAACGCCAAAGAAGGATATAGATTCACAGGCTGGACAGGTGTTACCGCAGGTGCATCAGACAAAACCATCACTGTTCCTGTTACTGGTGATATTTCTGTAACAGCTAATTTTACAAGGAACTGATGAGATTGTTTTATTAAGTTTTAATACTTTTTTAAAATAGTTTAACAAAAACGGAACCTGCCTGAAAGACAAGTTCCGTTTTTGTTTAAGAAATATATATTTGTTTTTGGAAAATCATTTTAAAAGGTCTTTTATTTTATCAATAAAGGTCTTTTTCTTTTCGTAGTTTTTCTCATCAAGTGAATTTTCAAATGCCTTCAGCAAATCCTTCTGCTGTTTGTTAAGATTTTTAGGAACCTCAACGTTTACCTTGACGTACTGATCGCCTCTGTCAGGGCGCTGGAGCTTCTTTACACCCTTGCCCTTAAGGCGGAATACTGTACCTGTCTGAGTGCCTTCACTGATTGAATATTTAACGTTTCCGTCTATAGTAGGTACAATTAGCTCATCACCCATTACAGCCTGATAATATGTTATAGGTATTTCGCAGTTAATATCAAATTCATCTCTTTCAAATAAAGGATGAGATTTAACATGTATAGTAAGGTTAAGATTTCCGTTTGGACCGCCATTAATTCCTGAATCACCCTGGCCGCTTACACGCAGTGTCTGACCGTTGTCAATACCTGCAGGTATATCCACAGAAATCTGCTTGGATATGCGGACACGACCGCTGCCGCTGCACTTGCTGCATGGATTTGATATGATTTTTCCTTTTCCGCCGCATTTTGAACATGTTTTCTGTGAGGAAATAACTCCGAATGGTGTACGCTGTGCAACCTTAACCTGACCCATACCGTTACACTCAGGACAAGTCTGAGGTGATGAGCCTGCGGATGCACCGCTTCCGTTACATTCAGAACATGTTTCAAGTCTGTTTATTTTTATTTCACGTTTTATACCTGAGCAGGCTTCCATAAATGAAATGGTTACGGACGTGTCTATATCCTGACCTCTTCTTGGTGAATTTGCACGTGATGTTCTTCCACCGCCGAATCCGCCGCCGAACGAACCACCGAAAAGATTATCAAAAATATCACCCATGTCGCCGAACGGATTAAATCCACCGGCTGAACCGCCGCCAAATCCGCCGCCCCCATAATTAGGATCGACTCCTGCATGACCAAACTGGTCATAGCGTTCTTTTTTAGACGGATCTGATAATACTTCGTAAGCCTCGTTTACTTCTTTGAATTTTTCTGCACACTGCTTGTCATCCGGATGCAGATCAGGATGGTATTTTCGTGCCAGTGAACGGTAAGCCTTTTTTATATCATCTGCTGAAGCACCTTTCTGGATACCAAGCACTTCGTAATAATCTCTTTTATCAGCCATATGTTCCTCCATTATAAATACTTTGTAAGCAAGAAAGCCTTAACTGCTTTTAATAAGCAGGGCAGCTCACTTAAATGAAATCTCAATCCGTATCCGGATTTTACCCATGCCGTATTAAAATATAACCGTTGCTTTAATAAGCATGGTACATTGCTCTGCGGTTATTAATGGAGCGAAATCGGTATTATTAGCTGAGCTTCCTGCCAATATTTGTTGTTTAATTGTAAAATGGAATTTGGGCGGACATAAAATCCACCCTTATTCCGATGCTTCAAGAGGGGAGAGAAACATCATATTATATTTTAAATCAGGTATTAAGCTTCAGTGAAATCAGCATCAACGACGTTATCATCTTTCTTTTCGTCGTCTACGTTTCCGTCAAATCCGCCTTCAGCGCCTTCTGCAGAAGCTGCCTGCTGTGCTGCGCCTGCCTGCTGATATACTTTAGATGAAAGCTCATAGAATAATTTCTGGAGTTCTTCTGTTTTAGCCTTTATTGTTTCTGCATTATCTGTCTTTAATGCTTCCTTAAGTTCATCACATTTACTCTGGATAGGAGACTTTTCAGATTCGCTTACCTTATCGCCAAATTCGCCTAATGCCTTTTCACACTGGAATACCAGGTTTTCACCGTTGTTCTTTGTGTCAACATCTTCACGGCGCTTCTTGTCTTCTTCAGCAAATGCTTCAGCATCCTTAACAGCCTTTTCAATATCATCCTTAGACATATTTGTTGAAGCTGTGATCGAAATATTCTGTTCCTTACCTGTTCCGAGATCCTTTGCAGAAACATGAACGATACCGTTCTGGTCAATATCAAATGTTACTTCGATCTGTGGGATTCCTCTTGGAGCAGGAGCGATACCGTCAAGTCTGAACATTCCGAGCTGTTTGTTGTCCTTTGCAAATTCACGTTCACCCTGAAGAATGTTTATATCAACAGCAGACTGATTATCAGCTGCAGTAGAGAATATCTGTGATTTCTTTGTAGGGATAGTTGTGTTTCTTTCGATGATCTTTGTGCATACACCGCCCATTGTTTCAAGACCGAGTGAAAGTGGTGTTACGTCAAGAAGGAGAAGGCCTTCCTTAACGTCACCGCCAAGAACACCGCCCTGATATGCTGCACCAAGAGCAACACATTCGTCAGGATTGATACCCTTGAAAGGATCTTTGCCTATACGCTTCTTTACAGCCTCCTGAACTGCAGGGATTCTTGAAGAACCACCAACCATAAGAACCTTATGGAGGTCATTTGCTGATAATCCGCTGTCACGGAGAGCCTGGTCAACAGGTCCCATTGTAGCCTGTACAAGGTCTGCTGTGAGTTCGTTGAACTTAGCCTGTGTAAGTGTAAGGTCAAGATGCTTAGGACCTGCAGCATCACCTGAAATGAACGGAAGATTGATGTTTGATGTAGGAGTTGATGAAAGTTCAATCTTAGCCTTTTCAGCAGCTTCCTTTAATCTCTGCATTGCAAGTTTGTCGCCTGTAAGATCAATGCCTTCGGTTTTTTTGAATTCAGCAGCCATCCAGTCAATTACTCTCTGGTCAAAGTCATCACCACCGAGACGGTTGTTACCGGCAGTAGCAAGAACCTCTGTTACACCGTCGCCCATTTCAATGATGGAAACGTCGAATGTACCGCCGCCAAGGTCGTATACCATTACCTTCTGATCTTCTTCTTTATCAACACCGTATGAAAGAGCAGCAGCTGTAGGCTCATTGATGATTCTCTTTACTGTAAGTCCTGCAATCTGTCCTGCGTCCTTTGTAGCCTGTCTCTGTGAGTCTGTAAAGTAAGCAGGAACGGTGATAACAGCTTCTGTAACCTTTTCGCCGAGGTATGCTTCTGCATCAGCTTTAAGCTTCTGAAGAATCATAGCTGAAATCTCCTGTGGTGTATAGTTTTTACCGTCTATATTTACTTTATAGTCACTTCCCATGTGACGCTTAATTGAGCTTACTGTTTTTTCAGGGTTTGTAATAGCCTGACGCTTTGCAGTCTGTCCTACTAATCTTTCACCTGAACCTGTTTTAGCAAATGCAACTACTGAAGGAGTTGTTCTGGCACCCTCTGAGTTAGGGATAACTACTGCGTTACCACCTTCCATTACAGCTACACATGAATTTGTTGTACCTAAGTCAATACCAATAATCTTTCCCATTGTTAATTCATCCTTTCAAATAAATATGGTTTTATTATTTAAATACATTTTTGTTAAGTCTGGTTCAGCCATATGCCCGAGGGTCGAAGGCGAGACCGGAAAGCCCGGTCAATCCGTGCAAATCGGGATTTATTCCTATATAGACTGAATAGTAACTATACAGTAACAGAAACCATTGAATGTCTTATTATCCTGTCACCAAGCTTATATCCCTTCTGGAATACTTCGCATACCATATCTGCTTCAAGCTCATCGCTTTCTGCCTGCTTTATTGCATTGTGCAGATTAGGGTCAAACGGCTTGTGCAGTGCATCTATTTCTGTGACTCCTATTTTAGCGAATATGTCTTTGAACTGCGTGAAAATCATATCAATGCCTTTTTTGAAATTTTCATCAAGACAAGGAGTTTCAAGTGCTCTGTCAAAGTTATCAATTACCGGCAGAAGCTCGGAAATTGTTTTTGCAGTTGCATCGCCATATGCCTCGGTCTTTTCCTTGCTTGTTCTCTTTCGGAAATTATCAAATTCCGCAAACAGTCTCATGTATTTATCTTTTTCATCCTGAAGTTCTTTTTCAAGTGCTTTTATTTTAGCGCTCTGGTCATCAACGGAATCCGAACCTTCTGTCTCTCCGTTTTCTGTTTCCACAGCTTCTGCAGCATCCTGGGACTCTTCAGATATTTCTGTTTCGTCTGCGGTCTCTGTCAAGTCAATATCCTCTTCTTTCATGTTTTCCTCTTTAGGGCTTTTTTTACTCATTATCTGTGTCCTTTCCCGCAAAATCGTCAGTCTCTTCTTTAGAAAGAATATCGGTTATTTTTTGCGTAAAATATTCTATATACGGTATTATCTTTGAATAATTAAGTCGCATAGGACCGATTATTCCAAGTGAACCAGCGTTTTTGTTACCTTTATGGTATTTTGAAAATATCATACTTGAATTTCCTATAACGAAATCATTTTTTTCTTCGCTGAATACAACCTGTATTCCGCTGAAGCTGTCATTGAGAAATTCTGCAAACTCGTCCTTGCGCTCGATAAATTTTACAATATCGTTTTTATCAAACTCTTTGCAGGAAATAAGATTTTTTTCACCGCTTATTGTAAGCTCGTTCTGAAGGAGATCACGTGAAAGATCACAGAGTCCCTTTACAAGGGGAGCAAGGGTTATCATATACGCTCCCAGTGCCGTAATAAGCTGATTCATGCGTTCTTCTGAAAGTGTCTCAATAGAAACACCCTGAAGATTTTCCTGAATATAATGAGAGAAAAAATCCAGCTGTTCATCATTAAGATCAAATTCAAGTCTGCATGCTTTGTTTTTTATACTTCCGTTTGAAGTAATGAGAAGAATAAGATACAGCCTTTTTCCGGTAGGAATAACATCTACTTTTGTAATAACCGAAAACTTAGGAGCGGCATTTGCAACTACTGTAGCACACTGTGTAAGCTCTGCCAGTGCTTTGCCGGCACTTTGTATGATAGACTCTTCTGTCAGGTTTTCCTCCTGAGCAAGCATATCATCAAGTCGCGAACGTTCGCTTTTTGAAAGCTGTTCAACCTTCATAAGTTTATCTATATAAAGTCTGTATCCAATGAATGTAGGAATTCTTCCTGCTGATGTGTGAGGCTGTTCGAGATATCCCAGCTGTTCAAGTACAGACATATCATTTCTGATTGTTGCTGCTGAAACATTAATGCCGGGCACTTTAGCAATCGCCTTTGAACCAACAGGTTCACCCGTGAGAATATATTCGTCTACGACAGCCGCCAGTATTTTTAATTTTCTTTCGTCCATTGCCCCACCTCCAAATTAGCAATATAAATTTGCAAGTGTTAGCACTCGTCACCTTTGAGTGCTAAATATAATTTAACATTATTATGGCCAAATGTCAATGGGTTTATGCATTTTTGTGTACAATGTTAATAATCCTGTAATTTGAATGAATATGATGTGACATTTGCACAACAAAAAATCCATATACATATAACTCTTTAATATGTATATGGATTGATTTTTAGTTTTGCATAAGGAAAAGCCTGTAAAACTGGTCAGATTCATATGAGTTTTCCTGAACCTGAATAGTTGATTCGGGTGAAGTATCAGATTTTCTGGCATTTTCATAAGCCTGGTTTACGAATAAAAGCTGAGAATCTATACGCTTGCCGTGACTGCTTTTCTTTTTATAAATTCCGTTGCCATACTGGACTCTTGCTTTTACATTATCATCTAACATGGTTTCAAACATGCTTATGATTTTATTCTGTATATCCTTGTCATATATAGGTGCTGCAACTTCTACACGCTTAACCGTATTTCTAGTCATAAAATCAGCTGAGCTTATATAAATCTTCCTTCGTGACTGCGTACCGAAAATATAAATTCTGCTGTGCTCAAGAAATCTTCCTACAATACTTGTAACACGGATATTTTCTGTTTTGTCCTTTACTTTGGAAATAAGGCAGCATAGTCCGCGTATGATAAGCTCTATCTTTACTCCGGCCTGGGAAGCTTCAACAAGCTTTTCTATAATTGCCTTATCTGAAAGAGAATTTATTTTTATACCTATAAAGGCCTGGTTGCCGATTCGGGCTTCATGAATCTCATTTTCAATAAGGTCAAGTACCTTGTTCTGAAGGCAAAGCGGTGCAACAAGCAGGTGTTCGGTATTTTCAACAAGATGTCCCAGTGAGAGCGCATTAAATACTTCAAGAGCCTCCGCTGCTATATCGTTGTTTGCGGTAAGCAGTGAAAGGTCGGTATATAGTTCGGATGTCTTTTCGTTATAGTTTCCTGTTCCTATCTGCGTTATATGTTCAACCTTGTCTCCTTTTTTTCTGGTGATAAGGAGAAGCTTTGAGTGTACCTTGAGACCTTTAGGACCGTATATTATGGTGCATCCTGCATCCTGAAGCCTTTTTGACCATCCGATGTTATTTTCCTCGTCGAATCTTGCACGGAGCTCGACAAGAACAAGCACGTCGATTCCTCTTTCGGCCATATCTATAAGTGCCTGTATGATTTTGCTGTTTTTCGCAAGGCGGTAAAGAGTTATTTTTACTGAAATAACAGTAGGGTCATCGGCAGCTTCATTGAGCATTCTGATAAAAGGCCTGATGCTTTCATACGGATAGCTTAAAAGAATATCTTTTTTCTTTATCTGGGAAACAAGCGGTAATTTATCGGATATAGAGGATGATTTCTGTGGAGTAAATGGAGGGTAGCAGAGTGATTCAAATCCGGCAATATTTTTAAGCGCAAATGCAAAGGAAAGGTCAAGAGGCGCATCTGAAGTAAAAATCTGGCTGTTGTTAAGCTCAAGCCTCTTGCAAAGATATTTGATGCTGGCACTGCTTTTATCACCGGAAATCTGGATTCTGACAGGCGCAAGCTTTTTCCTTTTCTTTATTAATTCCTCCATGAGGTTAAGAAAATCAAAGTCACAATCAAGAAAAGAGTCATCATCCTCACTGATATCTGCATTTCTTGTGACTCTTATAATTGATTTGTCAAGCACTTTATAATTTTCAAATACATCAGATGCGTATTTTAAGATTATTTCTTCTACGAGTACAAACCGGAAGGGCTTGCTGCTAAGCTGGATAATTCTTTTGAACGAGTCGTTTACAGGAAGAAGTCCGAGCTTTATTCCTGATTTTGATTCAAGATGAACGGTTATATAAAGCTTTTTATTTTTAATAAAAGGCAGGGGATGTCTTTTGTCGATTATAAGAGGGGACAGCAAGGGCATGATTTCTGTTTTGAAATATTCACTTATATATGCGGCTTCAATGTCAGTAAGCCGGTCTGCAGGTACATATTCTATTCCCTGCTTCTGAAGCTGACGCATTATATCATTATATGCTTTGTCCTTCTGTGGCTCTGTTTTTCTTACGCGTTCAAATATTGCGTCAAGCTGTTCCTTGCTTGTCATATCAGTTTTATTTTCACGCTGATTTTCATCTGTATGCAGCTGATCAAATAATGTACCCACACGTACCATGAAAAATTCATCAAGGTTTGACTGAAAGATTGATGTAAATGTAAGGCGTTCCAGTAAAGGAACATGTGTGTCAAGCGATTCCTGAAGCACACGCTGATTAAATTTCAACCATGATAATTCCCTGTTATCATATATGATTTCGTTCATTTTTTCACCTCTGTTTTAATGTTACTATTTAGCCATATGTATAAGTCAGGGATATATGACCGAAGGTCAAAGGCGCGACCTGAAAGCCCGGTCGGCTCGTGCTGAGCCGAAATCCCTGCAAATCAAATTACTTAACCGTAGTGGCTGAATAGTAGCGGATAGTTAACTATAATTTTAAATACAAATAAAAACTATTGACAAATGCTTCATGTTGTAGTATAATAAAAAAAGTTCATATGTTAATTTTATTCAGGTTATAAGCGGGTGTGGTGAAATTGGCAGACACGCCAGATTTAGGTTCTGGTGCCGTGAGGTGTGCAGGTTCAAGTCCTGTCACCCGTATTGTTATGTAGATTCAGGAAACGCAGTATTGTGTTTCCTGAATCTTTTCCCGGAAATATTGAAATGTAAAAAGCTGTACAGGAAATTGTATTTTTTAATTTCCCGTACAGCTTTTTTATCTGTTTCAGATATCAAGACTGCCGTTTTCAAATTCGTTAATAACATAATATGCTTTTGATTCTTCAGGCTTGATATATATTGACAATGATTTGATTTCTGTACCGTTTGTTTTTTTCCATGTCTTTTTTATTGAATCAGATATATCTGCAATAGAAAGCTTCTTGTCACCAAATTCAACAAAATGATATTCTTTGGTTGAATGGGATGAGGATTTTTTTGTTGTAGGAATATGTGCAGAAGTTTCGGCAACAGCTTTTTTAACAGTTCCTTTAACTGCTTCTGTAACAGTATCCTTGACTTCATTTACTTTTTCAACGGCTTCTGAAACCTTTTCAGCAGCTTGTTTTTTTGTTGTATTAGACTTCATAAAAATTTTTACCCCTTTTTAAATAAATTTTATATTGATTATAGCACTTATATTACCATTTGTCAAATTATTTTTAAAAATAATATTAATATATATGCTTAAAAACAAAAATGAGTTGTAAATTAAAGTAAATTGCTATATAAAGTGCCTGAAATATGATCTTAATAAAAATATTATGTCTGATTTAAGGAACTTTAATATCAATATAGTACAATAAATTATCAATGTTAAACAAGTAAAATAATATTTGATATGATAAAATAAGATAATTAGAGAGAGAAAAAATTTTATCAGGCGTTTATAAGTCTGATGGATTCTATTTTCATAATCATGGCATGGAGCAATATTTTTTTAATAAAAAAATTATGGAGGTAAAAATTAATGGAAATCAAAAACAGAAAAATTTTTAAGACAATTTCCGGCATAGCGATTGCGGCAACAATATTTGCATCACAGGTTATCACACCGTCATACTCTGTAACAAATACAGCAATGACATCTGAAATTAAAGTAAATGCAGCAGCAAGAACAGTAGACGACTGTGATTATACCTTTGACGTTAATTCGTTAATAGGCGGGACTGTCGTCAATGAAGACGATGAAAAAGAACAATATATACTTGACCTTTCAGGCTTGCCTGATGATGCGGTTATTGAACAGGTAATGGTTCAGGTATCTACAGGAACAAAAGAAGAAACTGCAATGATAGCTATCGGCTGTTATGCTGAGGGATATAACGAAGACAACTGGTTCTCTGCTTCAGGTACTGATACAGGTACGGAAATTACATATACATATGATATTCCGGAAGAAGTATCATCGCTATTTAAAAAGGATTTTACATCAATTAATATTCAGCATTGGTGGGGAAGCATAGACACCGTTACTGTTGAGAAAGTCGGTGTAAATGTTGCAGGAGGAGCTGCTACTGCTGTAAAGGGCGATTTTAACTGGGATAAGAAAATAACGTCAGCTGATTTTGTATTGTTTACTCAATATATGCACGGGCTGATAACAGACGAAAAATATGATTTTGCAGCCGACTATGATTCAAGTGGAAAAGCTGATATTCTGGATTATATACTTGTTAAAAATCAATTGATAAAGAAGTTTATTGATTCTGATATATCTGATAACGGAAAAAGTGCAATTGATTTTGTACAGAATATTACTGTAGGATGGAATCTTGGAAATACTCTTGACTCTACATGCACATGGATTACAAATCCGACTCCGGCTCAGTTTGAAACAGCGTGGGGAAATCCTGTTACAACAAAGGAAATGATAGATGCAGTAAAGGCAGAAGGCTTTAATACCGTCAGGGTACCTGTAAGCTGGGGACAAAAAATGGGAGTGGCTCCGGATTATAAGGTAAGTGAAGAATGGATGGAAAGAGTAAACGAGGTTGTTGATTACGTTATAGATAACGATATGTATTGTATTCTTAATGTACATCATGATAATGATTGGATTGTTCCGACATATGATGCATATGACGCAGCAGAAGCACAGCTTACAAAACTCTGGGAACAGATCGCAGAACGCTTTAAGAGTTACGATGAGCATCTTATATTTGAAACAATGAATGAACCACGTCTTGTAGGAACAACGCTTGAGTGGACGGGCGGAAATGCCGAGGCAAGAGACTGCATTAATAAATTCAATGCTGCAGCACTTGGAACAATAAGAAAATCAGGTGGAAATAATGCTTTGCGTTACGTTATGATGCCGACATATGCGGCCTCAGGTATGACAGCCACAATAAACGATTATAAGATTCCTGATGATCCAAGAGCAATTGTGTCAATACATTCATATTCACCTTATTCTTTTGCACTTGATGCCAAGGGTACTGCAAGTTGGGGTACTACGGCTGATAAGGTATCATTAAAGCAGGAAATGAAGCTTTTGTATGATAAGTTTATTTCAAATGGAACTGCTGTTATTATAGGAGAATTTGGTGCAATGAATAAAGAAAATGAAGCAGACAGAAACGCATGGGCAGAATATTATATTGCTACTGCAAAAGAATTTAAAATCCGCTGTGTATGGTGGGATAATAATCTTGTAGAAGGCGAGGGTGAGAAATTCGGACTTATTGACAGAAATACACTTACTGCACCTTATCCGGAAATAGTAGACTCATTATTCAAGGGACTTAACGGTTAATTTTTTAAACAGAACAGGTTGCAACAAGACTTAAAAATCTTGTTACAACCTGTTATTTTGATTTTTTATATACTGTTTTGGAGAACATTTGTATTTTAACTTGAATTTATGATAAAAGTGACTCATATTATTAAAGCCGGACATAAAGCATATGGAGGTTATATCATACTTTTCTTCTAAAAGAAGTTCTGCGGCATATGTCAGCCTTTTGTCGTTTATAAATTCAGTAGGACTCATGCTGAGGTATTTTCTGAATTCACGGTTCAGATGCTCTTGGGATATATGAGCAAGCTTCAGCATTTTAGGAAGTCCTTGCGTGAAGTTTTCAACGAAATTCATTTTATTAATCAGTTCAAAAAACCATTTCGGAGGTATAATTGATGATGTGCTTTCAGAATAAATGGTATCGGATTCAATTGTGTTATTTGCCAGCTCAGCTTTGCTTATGACAAAATGAAGTGCATTTGAAACATTTTTGTTCCATATATAGTATGAATTATCTATTATTTTCGATTTATCCTTAAATGTAATTACAGAATATCCGAAACATTTGTCGTCAAAGTGAAGAGGTGTAAAGAAAAAAGCGTCAGGTTTGCTTGTTTCTTCAAAAAGTTCCGGAAGCATAATTTGTGATGAAAATATTATGTTTTTATAAACTCTTGAAAATTCAATTTTATCAAGAGCAATTGTCATTTTCTCTGAGTATGAATTTCCATTACGGCAGGTATTACTGGTTGTTATATTATCATTAAGACACAGAAAATATCTCTCATATCCGTCTATAAGATATGTAAGTTCATCTACGGCGGAAATGAACCTGGTTATGTCGGTGGCTTCAGCAAGCTTCTCGTACATATTGCTTGTCTCTATTCTGGAATTAACTTCCTGATCGTGACGTATACGTGACTTTATTTTTTTAATAAATTCACTGTCTGACATTTTGCATCCGCAGCTGTCGTTTAACACAAGATGTCCTGTTGAAATTGTCTTGCTGTATACGTGTCTGTCCATTATAATATTAAGAAGAGAACATACACATTTGCTTCCGCAAAGCATTGCCTGTGAGTAATAGGTTGTTATTGACGGGGTATTAAGCATTGAGTCAGCAAGTGCGTCAAAACCTGTTACAGCTATTTCAGAAGGTATATTTATGTTGTGTTCTGTCAGTGCATTTGTCAGTGCAATAGCCATAATGTCACTTGCACAAACTATGGCCTGAGGCTTTTCTATTTTTCCTGATGCAATGTCATTGGCAAGATTCTGAGCAGATTGGATCCAGAAATCACCGTAAAATATATATTCATCAGGGACACTAAGGCCATTTTCTGTCATAGCTTCAATATAGCCTGACAGTCGTTCAGAAGCAACATATGTATTTTTTATTCCTGTAAGGCAGTATATTTTTGTCAGATTATGATGCACTATAAGATGAGAGGTTATTTCAAAGAAGCAATGCTTATCGCTCACACGGACGTTATAAAAGCCTAGCTCAGATGGAAGATCGGAATTCATGCACATTACAGGTACACTGCAATTTTGTTTTAATATATTTATAACTTTATTCTTTACACGGTCTGACCAGAATGTAAAGTCTGCAAAGATAATACCGTCAACCTTGTCAAAATTTATAAGAGAAAATATCTGTTCTTCACCTAACTGATGTCTTGTCCGAGCAGTATTTTCAGAAAAAAATGAAAATACTGCAACGTTACAGCCCAGCAAATTTGCCTGATATATTATACCGTTTATAAAGTGTTCATTATAAGAATTTATTTTTCCGGAGATTACAGCAATCAATTTGCGCTTATTCATTTGTTACACATCCTTTAAACCAGCTACTTTAAATAATGGGTTTATGATTTTTGACGCAGTATTATGAAAAAAGCATATATTTACATTAGGCGGCTCTATATTAAACACGATATTAAAACTAAGTGTGTATAAAAAAATGGAGAACAGACTGCTTTGTTCTCCATTTTTTATACATGTGATTTTTTATCAGAGCACAAATCACATTTTGGTTATGCAAATTTGATTAAATTCTTGCAACGCCTGTTTTTCTTGCAGCTTCGGCAACAGCCTTTGCAACTGCATCAGCAACATTTTTGTCGAGTGCAGAAGGAATGATATAATCAGCTGAAAGCTTATCATCTGTTACGAATGAAGCTATTGCCTTAGCAGCAGCAACTTTCATTTCGTCATTTATATCACTTGCACGAACGTCAAGTGCGCCACGGAATATTCCAGGGAATGCGAGAACATTGTTAATCTGGTTAGGGAAATCGCTTCTGCCTGTTCCAACAACAGCGGCACCTGCTTCTTTTGCAAGGTCAGGCATAATTTCCGGTGTAGGGTTTGCCATAGGGAAGATTATAGGCTTATCTGCCATGCTCTTTACCATTTCAGGTGTTACGCAGCCAGGTGCTGATACACCGATAAATACATCTGCACCCTTGAGCACTTCTTCAAGTGTGCCTTTTCTCATGCTGCGGTTTGTGATCTTTGCCATTTCGATTTTCTCAGCATTGAGATTGTCTCTTCCTTCATAGATTGCTCCGGTTCTGTCGCAAAGAACAACGTCCTTAAGACCCATTGCAATGAGAAGTCTGATAATAGCTATACCTGCTGCACCTGCGCCGCTTGTTACAACTCTGATTTCGTCAAGCTTTTTGTCTACTACCTTAAGAGCATTAAGCATTGCTGCAAGTGTAACAACTGCTGTACCATGCTGGTCATCGTGGAAAATCGGGATATCGCAGCATTCTTTTAATCTGCGTTCAATTTCAAAGCATCTTGGAGCAGAAATATCTTCAAGGTTTACGCCTCCGAATGAACCTGCGAGAAGTTTTACTGTATTGACAATATCGTCAACGTTCTTAGAACGGACACAAAGAGGAATAGCATCAACATCGCCAAATGCCTTGAAAAGTGCGCATTTTCCTTCCATAACAGGCATGCCTGCTTCAGGTCCGATGTCGCCGAGACCGAGAACAGCTGTACCGTCTGTTACAACTGCAACAAGGTTTGAACGTCTTGTCAGATCATAGCTTTTATCAACATCTTTCTGAATTTCAAGACAAGGCTCTGCAACGCCCGGAGTATATGCAAGTGAAAGATCTTCGCGTGTATCTAATGGCGCGCGGCATATAACCTCTATTTTTCCTTTCCATTCATAATGCTTTTTTAATGATTCTTCTGCGTAATTCATGTGTGACTTCCTTTCATAATTTTATTGGAAAAGCTTCTTAATCAGAAGTTAAGTCCTGCAATAACATTTTTAAGAGCTTCTGCACTCTTCTGGAGCTGTTCAAGCTCGTTCGGAAGGAGAGGAGGGGTAAGCTCACGTTCAATTCCATGTCCGCCGATTACACATGGCAGACTTAAACATACGTCATTTATTCCGTAACGGTTTTCTACCAATGATGAAACAGTGAGGATATTCTGTGCGTCACGAAGAATTACGTCGCATATTTTGTTTACGGAAAGTGCAATTGCATAGAAGGTTGCACCCTTACGTTTTATAACCTCTGCACCTGCAGTACGTACGTCATCTTCGATGTCGGAAATTTCAGACTTGCCGCAGCTGTTATGTTTTTCACAGAGCTCTGCACAGTACACGTTCATTTCCATACCTGCTATATTTGTAAGTGACCATGGAATCATTGATGTATCACCGTGTTCACCGAAAACATAGGCGTGAACGCTCTGAGGGCTGAGATGTACATGATCTGCAAGTCTTGAGCGCAGACGTGAGGTATCAAGCATTGTGCCTGAACCGATTACCTGATGCGGCTTTAAATCTGTACATTTTAAAATTGCATATGTAAGAACATCAACCGGGTTGCTTACAACAATGTATATTGCATCAGGTGCAGCCTTTGCAACAACCGGCATGACTTCCTTTATGATGTCAACGTTTGCCTGAGCAAGATCGAGTCTTGTCTGACCAGGTTTTCTTGCTCGTCCGAGGGTTACTATTACGATATCGGAATCCTTGGCATCTTCATAGTCTCCTTCATAAATATCAACTGCATGGCAGAAGGAAACACCCTGACGGATATCCATTGCTTCTCCCTGCGCCTTTTCCTTGTTTATATCGACAAGAACGATTTCGGAACAAGTTCCTGCAACTGTAAGAGTATAGGCGATTGATGCACCTACATTGCCTGCGCCAAGAATTGTGATTTTTGTACCGTTCATCGTGGTAACATTTTCTTTGCTCATAATTACGTAGCCTCCGAATATTGAATTAAGATTGAATATCAATTTGAATATACTGTGTGTATGCTGCGGCAACCTTTAAAAAAAGTCATTCACTGATTTAAATTAAATAAGAATATATTACACCATAAAAATAAACGTAAACCGGGTATTAAAAATTCGAACTGTATCATGTTATCTCATAAATACAATCCGGATATAATCCTCATGATAAGAGGCAATAAATTCTGTTTTTATAATAGTTATCGTGATACTTTGAAAATTTTTACATTTAAACTGTGCTTCAAAGTGGAAGACCTTTTTTAGAAGTTACCTTATTGATTATACCATGTTCTTAGTAAAGATTCGGTAAAGATTTTTGCCAGATATATTATTTCAGCATGAAAATATGAAAATGTACATATTTAAGCACTTTGGCACTTTGGCTGCTCCTTGACATACCTGATAACAGCGGATATAATTAAATTGTATGCGCTGTTTATCAGTGTTAGTGTAATGGAACGAAAAAAAACTGAAAGGGATGAATGAAAATGGCCAATAATCGTTATAAAATATTGATTGTAGAGGATGAACCCGGCATACTGACTCTTGTTGAAACAATCCTTGAAGCAGATGATTATCAGGTGATCAGGGCAACAACATGCAGAATGGGTCAGATGATGGTATCTTCATACTGTCCCGATCTTATTATACTCGATCCTGGCCTTCCTGATTATGACGGAACTGAACTTATTAAATCAACAAGAAAAATATCCGCAGTTCCTATAATAGTACTTTCGGCGCGTGCACAGGAGTCGGACAAAGTTTCAGCCCTTGATCTCGGTGCAAATGATTATATTACAAAACCATTTGGTACAGCAGAGCTTCGTGCAAGAGTACGTGTGGCTCTGAGAAACAGCCGGCACAGCACTGAAATGGGTGCTGTACCGGGAGGAGTGTTTGTACTGGATGATCTTAAAATCGACTATGACAGACGCCTCGTAACGGTTGCTGACAGGGAAGTGCGTCTGACACAGACGGAATACAATATAGTTTCATATATGTCCGGACATCCCGGAAAGGTTCTTACATATGCAAATATAATACGTGCCATATGGGGCGGTTCTGACTCCGGAAGTATAAAAAAGCTTCAGGTCAATATGGCTAACATACGAAAAAAATTCGGTTCAAAGCCTGAGGATAACCGTTATATAATAAATGAACTGGGCGTCGGATACAGGATGAATGACGGTGAATAGATTAAACCGGCATGATTTATGTAATCTGACCGTAGGATGCAGGAGGTTAACCTTGTTTAGCAAGAAGTCCCCCACCTCTACAGGTGGTGGGATGAATTGCGCCCAAAGGAAATGACATTACTTTAAACAGGTGGTAAAATATAATCAGTCGAAACTATAAGAAAAGCTGATGACTCATGGAATTGGATAACAATGCACATTCAGTGTTCCTTCTTCGCTATCATTTGATACTGGTAGTCAAGTATAGAAGGCAAGTATTTGATGATAGAATATCATTAAGATCAAAAGAAATATTTGAGAAAATAGCACCGTCATACAATATTACACTTGAAGAATGGAATCATGATAAAGATCATGTTCATATCCTGTTCAAAGCACATCCGAAAAGTGAACTCAGCAAATTGATTATGACGAGGTCGGAAACCTTATGTGCGTAACCGACGCAAACAACAACAAAACCTCGTATGTATACGACGACCACGGCAGAGTGATAAAAACAACAAACGCAATGGGACTTACCGCAGAGGCTACCTACGATATCAGCGGAAACATACTTACATCAACCGATTTCGCAGGAAAGCTCACAATGTTTACATACGACGCACTCGACAGAGTTTCATCGAAAACTACGGCAGACGATACCGTATACTACAAATATTCAAGCGGAGGAAAGCTTATAGGCGTACAGAACGCTTCGGGAACAACAGAGTTTGCATACAATGACATGGACGGACTTTCAAGAATATCCTATCCTGACGGAAGATATGTTGAGTATGCATACGACAATATAGGCAGACTAACCGCAGTTTCCACCGAATATTCAAAGACTTCATACGAGTATGATGTTCTCAGCAGGCTTACAAAGGTAATCGACAAGAACGGCTATGCAACGGTTTATGAGTATGATGCAAACGGCAACCGTTCCGCAGTAAAATATGCAGGGGATAAGCCAATAATTGTTGATAAGGCAGGTAATGTGCTGGATGGACATCATCGCTTAAGGTTTGCTATAGAGAATAATAAGCCGGTAAACATTTCGGAAGGATATTAGGTGATTTTATGGATAACATTTTTCTTCATAATATTGAGATTATATTTGTTTATATCCGAAGCGACATAAACAAGGAAAGCAATAAAGAAATGTCATCATTGATAATCAGAGCTTTGGAAACTTCAATGAGCAACAGCATATTTTGTCAAAATGTAGAGAAGTTTGATACATTTGTTTATGGGCAGTTGGATAAGAATGATTCAAACAGTGTAATTCTTACAGGCAAAGAAAGCGATTGTAACATATTGATTAAAATGATACAATATTTTCAAGATCTTCTGGTTGCCGCGAAGTATGAATTAGCTTATGAATTAGCCGATATTATTCATGCATTTCCTAATATAATAATGAATGATTGTAAGAAATCTGGAAAGCAATTCTGGAAAATATATTTACTGCCTTTCCGCAAGAAATATAATAATAACTTTTTTGACGATTTTAAATCTGCAATATTATAACATTGTATTATTAAAAGCGCTGATGGTTTCACAGCAGCGCTTTTCTTCTTGTGAAACGAATACCACCGGCTATGCCGGTGGTTCAAAAAGCTTTAGCTATGAGTAGAAAAATAAAACCTCCCGTGATAAAATAAAGTTAAGGTCTGCCAACCTAACAAAACAATCAAGGGAGGTATCGTCATGACAAAAGACGATATAAGTAGTTTAGCACATTCAAAATGTGTTGTGGTATAATAGAATGGTAAGTGCGAGCTGCGAAATTCGCTAGGAAAATGAAAATAGCAGAATTTCCACTGGTTATGAAAATAACCTTTGTAAGCTGATAGAGGTACAGCAGGATAAACCTGTCGGGTAAGGATTAGCCATCCGCCCGTACCGAGTCCTTGGGGTCGAGCTGGTAACATAAGACCTAAGCTTAGGACAGGGAGTAGCAGAGCCGTAACGAAAGTGAAGCAATTCAGCCGAGAAATTATTGAAAGTTGGGACTGGTCGATGCGTTTTACATCGCAGCAGACAATATCCTGTAACCGAAATGGCAAGGAAAACAGGACACCCCTCGGTCGTAGAGCATGGCGAGGCTAATGAATGATAAGTACGCTGTCGGAACAGCTGAGATCCTGACACATCCCACGTGGTAGACAAAATCAAGCAGATAAATACTGCAAGACGTTTCAATGTGTGTCAGGAAGTCCGATGTCTTCATAGTACTGTAGAAGTTCTGTCAACATAAACAGGATGGAGGGAAGGAGGGCACATTTCATAGGTTCGGTTAGGAAACTGCCGTACAGACAAGGAGAGCTGAGAATATGGTGAGTGGAACAGCCGGAATAAATTACAGGATACAAAAAGCAAACAGGACAGATTGCAAAATACAGAACCTTGCAGTACTGATAGATAAACAAGCTTTGTTAAGAGTACATCGTAGAATGAAGTCGAATAAGGCAAGTGGAATAGACAAGGTAACGAAAGAGGAGTATGATGCAAATCTGGACAGAAATCTTGATAATCTGATACACAGATTAAAGGAAGACAAATACAGACCAAAACCGTCCAGAAGAGTATATATACCGAAAGATGGAAGCAAGAAAATGAGACCATTAGGTATTTCAAGTTACGAAGATAAGCTGGTTGAAAATGTGATAGCTGATATTCTGATACCAATATATGAGACAAAATTCATAAACACAAGTTACGGATTCAGACCAAACAGAAATTGCCACATGGCAATAAGAGAAATCATAGAAATGGTTCAGTATCGCAAGACTAATTACATAGTTGAAGCGGACATAAAAGGTTTCTTTGATAATGTGAATCATGAATGGCTGAAGAGGATGCTTGAACATGATATAGCAGACAGAAGATTTCTTAGAATAATAGAAAGATTTCTGAAAGCCGGAATTATGGAGGATGGAAAATATATTGATACAGAAAAAGGTACACCACAGGGAAACGGAGCAAGTCCGGTGCTTGCGAACATATATTTGCATTATGTACTTGATTTATGGTTTGAAATAGCTGTAAAGAAAAGGATGAAAGGTCAGTGTTATCTGATACGATATGCTGATGATTTTATCTGCTGTTTTGAAAATAAAAATGAAGCAGAAGTATTTATGGAATTACTCAAGAGAAGATTCTGTAAATTTGGTCTGGAACTTGCGGAAGAAAAGACCAAAATGCTTGAGTTTGGAAGATTCGCTAAGATAAACCGAGAAAAAAGAAATGAGGAAAAACCTGAAACTTTTGAATTCTTGGGATTTACTTTTTACTGTGGTCAGGCTAACAAAAAAGGCTTTTTTAGATGTCGTGCCAAAACGAGTAAGAAGAAGTTCAGAAGTAAGCTTAAATCACTAAAAGAATGGATAAAATCGAACAGACACATCCGTCTAAAGGAATTGTTTAAAACACTGTCTTCAAAATTAAGAGGGCATTATCAATATTATGGAGTAACTGATAACACTTATGCAATAAAGAGCTTCTATGAAACTGCATTGAAGATGTTATATAAATGGCTGAACCGAAGAAGTCAGAGGAGAAGCTATACACATGAAGGCTTTAATAGTTTGCTTAAAACGTTCGCCTTACCTAATCCGAAGATATATGTAAGTTTGTACTGTAAACGTGTAAAAATATGAAATGAAGAGCCGTATGCGTAAATAGCGCACGTACGGTTCTGTGAGGGGTGTAGGGAGCAATCCCTATATCTACTCGAGCAGGACGTACCAAGTTACTGAAATCCAACTGAAAGGACAAGAATAATGAACAAATATGACAATGACTTAAGAGAGATGATAGTTAGACTTCATCTTGAAGAAGGCAGGACATTAAAGAGTCTGTCAG
>JAEWXO010000072.1 GCA_023458875.1 Bacillota bacterium
AAGCTGTCTTTTTTCTTAACATAAATAATAATTCCTTTTCATAACTTTTTTTATTGCATTTTTCTCCGTCAGGCGTATACTGTTAATTATATACTATTGACTTTACCTTGTCAATCTTTGTGATAGGTAAAAACAAAATATTTGTACATAATACTTTTTTATTTCAGTTTTTAGAATGTTTTACATGTTAAATATATAAAAAATCAGGGCATATACCCTGATTTTCTATTATTTTTTATAATACGTTGATAATTATTAATATTCAGCCACTAAGGCTAAGTTATTAATTTGTGACGGAATTTCAAATCTGCCGAGTTAAACAGGACCTTCCGGTCGCCCTGGACCTTCGGTCATATATATCCGCCTTACAGTAACATATTTTTTATATTTCAAGATCATTTGAAGGTGGAAAACATACGTGGTCTCTGCATACATAATATGTCGTCCTGTCATTAATAAGCTTGTATTCCTCATTTTCTGACGTGACTGATACATTTGCCAGAAACGGAAGTACCTCTCTGACATCTGATATATCCGATTTATTTTTTATTACAGCCGTAATATGTGGCGGAGGATCTTCATTTATTATTTTTGCAATAAGAAACATGCTGTTTCCTGACGGGTAATCCTGCGCATGGAGGGACATAAATTCAAATTGTTTTTCTGATAATTCCGTAAGCTGTTCGTTCCGAGTAAGCTGATACAATCTCACCAGATTATACGCCATAACAGAATTTCCGCTCATAATTGCCCCGTCATAAATCTCCTTCGGATTAATAAACAGCTCATTTTCACTGACCTTGCTAAGATAAAATCCACCATTTTCGCTGTCGTAAAAATGCTTTACTGTTGCCATACAGAAATACAATGCTTTTTCAAGATAACTGCTTTCCAGAGTTGAATTATATAATTCAATCAGTGCGGCTGTATAGAATGAATAATCATCAAGAAAACCGTTCTTAGATATTTTATTGTCACTGAAGCTTGTATATATTTTTCCTTCACTTATCAGATTATTTTCTATAAATTCCTGGGATTTTTGTGCTGCATAAAGATACTTCTCATCTTTGGAAACTCTGTACAGCATTGACAGAGCCGAGATCATAAGAGAATTCCATGAAACAAGTATTTTATCGTCAAGGTGGAGAGCTGACCTTTTTTTCCTGTATTCATAAAGCTTTTGCTTATCCTCATCCATATCTGTATCCGGACTATTGTTTTTTAAAAGATTCGGTATACTTACACCTTCAAAGTTTCCTCCTGATGTAATATCAAAAGCTTCTGCAAATTTTTCACCTCTATCCTTACCTAAAACATCAGTTATTTCATCAATCGTGAATGTATAGAATTTTCCCTCTACTCCTTCACTGTCAGCATCCTGTGCGCAGTAAAATCCACCATCCGGTGATACCATTTCACGCAGAACATATTCTGCTGTTTTTTCTGCTGTATCAAGATAAAATTTATTCTTTGTCAGACTGTATGCAGCAGAATATGCAATAATCAGAAGTGCATTATCATAGAGCATTTTTTCAAAATGCGGTGCAAGAAAATATCTGTCGGTAGAATATCTTGAAAAGCCGTAGCCTATATGATCAAATATTCCGCCTTTGCGCATTTGAACAAGTGTCTTTTCAGCCATTTCCATAACCGTATCATCATTATTCCTGTTTGCGTATAGCATTAAAAACAGAAGATTGTGAGGCGTAGGGAATTTCGGTGAACTGCCAAATCCACCGTATTTTTTATCAAAACTTCCTTTAAAAATTTTTATCGCCTTTTCTGTAATATCGTGACTGTTTGTATTTAATTTACCTGTATTATTTTTTTTCAGATGCTCAATAACCTGTTCTGAAGAATCCAGAATATCAGAACGGTTTCTGTTCCAGTGATCAGAAATAGATTTAAGAAGGTCTGAAAATCCAGGTGTATTAAATTGCGAATGTACCGGAAAATATGTTCCTGCAAAAAACGGTTTTTTGTCCCATGTCATGAAAATACTCATAGGCCATCCCCCGCTGCCTGTAAATGCCTGGCATACTGACATATACACGCTGTCAATGTCTGGACGTTCCTCACGGTCAACCTTTATAGAGATAAAATTATTATTTAAAATCTCTGCTGTCTCTTTATTTTCAAAACTTTCGTGAGCCATCACATGACACCAGTGACATGTACTGTAACCAATGCTCAGGAAAATCGGTTTGTCCTGTTTTTTTGCCTCCTCAAATGCTTCATCACACCATGGATACCATTCTACCGGATTTTCTGCGTGCTGACGCAGATAAGGACTTGTCTGACTTTTTAATCTGTTGCTCATTTTCACCCTCCTGTTTCTTTTTTATTAGTATATCCGTTGGAAATAAAGAAATACTTAATATGTAAAAAATTCAGGAGGCATAATAATGTTTAAAAATAACTTCTTTCAGGGCTGGTATTTCAAATGCTGCAACAATGAACATACAATAGCATTTATCGCAGCATACCATATCAGTAACAACCATAAAACAGCTTCATTGCAGATAATTACTGATGATGCAGTTTTAAATATTCCATTTGATTCATTGTCATATCGTGAGAATCCGCTGTATATAAGTCTTGGAAGATGCATTTTTTCTGAAAACGGCATCAGACTTAATATCCATACAGACACACTTTCAGTACACGGCGTTTTGAAATTCCGTAACTTATCACCTGTTTCCTATGATATTATGGGGCCGTTTAAAATATTTCCGTTTATGCAGTGCAGACACACTATCATAAGCATGAAACACAGAATTGACGGTAAAATAAATATAAACGGTGAACAGTGTGTTTTCAATAACGGGACAGGATATATAGAGGGAGACAGCGGACGCTCATTTCCTGAACAATATCTGTGGACTCAATGTTTTTTCAGGAATGGTTCTATAATGTTATCAGTAGCCGATATTCCAATATCATTTTTTAATTTTACAGGAATTATCGGAATTATAATGATGAGTAAACACGAATACCGGATTGCAACATACCTTGGCGCAAGAATAAAGGATATAGGTTCAAATTATGTAGTTATACAACAGGGTAATTTTCAGATAACCGCTGTTCTGGTGCAGAAAAATTCATATCCCCTTTACGCTCCTGACAATGGCATCATGTCAAGAACTATCCGGGAAAGTGCGTCATGTAAAGCGTATTATCAGTTTTTATATAAGGATAAAATTTTATGCGAATTTTCAAGCAACAGTGCAAGCTTTGAGATAGAATACTGATTTATTGCATTATCTATTCTATGCTATTTCTTTTAAATGATCATTCTCATAGGGATAACCTGATAAATATTTACGGGCTGTATCAAAAAAATTCTGATACAGCCCGTATTTATTTTATATATTTTTATCTATACTTTCTTTTATCCTGATTTTCTTTATTAATTTTATGACTTCATACCATAAAACAGATGCCGCTGCAAGGCCCAGTGAACATAAAATCTGCGAAACAGAAAGCGGTGCAAGCTTCAATAGTGATGAAGCAGGAGTATAAAGAATTATACCAAGCAATATAATTGTACCGATATTGACAATCCACATTACCCAATCCTTTACAAGACGGCTTGCTGAACAAAATGCAAAATCATGATCAGAGCTGTTTACCTGAACCAGGAACAGATTTGCAAGCATAATTATTGTAAGTCCCATTGATCGTGAAACAGGAGCATTTTGCGGATCTCCGTCAAGAGTAATAAAATATGCGCCAAAAGATGCGGCAAATACAAACAATCCCTGCAGAACGCTCTTTATAAGATTTCGCGCTGTCAGAAGCTTTTCCTTAGGATCACGTGGATTTCGTTCCATAATATCCGACTCTGCCGGCTGACGTTCCAGTACAATAGAACATGTAGGATCAATAAGCACTTCCAGAAGTACAACATGAAGAGGAAGCAACAGCAATGATGCCGGTGAAATACCTAAGAACGGGGCAAGAACTGAGGACAGAGCAATAGGAATGTGTATGGTAAATACATATCCGACTGCCTTACGGATATTATCATAAATACGGCGTCCATCCATTACAGTATCAACAATAGTAGTGAAGTTATCGTCCATCAGAATAAGGTCTGCTGCCTCACGTGAAACCTCGCTTCCACGCTTACCCATTGCAATTCCTATATCTGCGTATTTAAGTGCAGGTGCATCATTTACGCCGTCACCTGTCATTGCAACAATTTCACCGTTTTCTTTGAATGCCTTGACTATACGCATTTTGTGTTCCGGGATAACACGTGAAAAAACCGATACATCCTTTACAGCCTTGCGAAGCTCCTCATCACTCATGTCATTGAGCATATCACCTGTAATGATATGTTTGCTGTGAGGCATACCTATTTTATGTGCAATTGCTGATGCAGTAATACCATTGTCTCCCGTAATCATTACTACACGTATTCCGGCTTTTTTACATACCGCAATATCATTTTTTACACTCTCACGCGGCGGGTCGGCAAGACCTACAAGGCCGAGAAAGGTAAGTCTGCATTCTGTAATACAGTCAGGAATATTGTTTTCACATTCCGGATTTCCCTTTGCAATTGCGATAACGCGAAGTCCTTCCGAAGAAAGAGCATTTATCTTTTCCTCTGCCATGCCGCGCTCAGCATCAGTCATTTCACATATTGTTAAAATACGTTCAGGGCTTCCCTTTGCTGCTATCACAATACCTTCATTTCTCTGCCAAACGTGCCCCATCATTTTCAGTTCATCTGTAAATGCATATTCTGTCAAAAGCTTATCTTTAAACAGACTTTCCTTTGTAATTCCATGATCCTCACAGAAGCTTAGCATAGCCTTTTCCATAGGATCATAAGCATCGGTTTCACATCCAAGTCCCATAGTTTCAATTAAAGTATGCTCATCGCCATTTGCAACCCATGTTTTCTGCAGTGTCATATGATTCATAGTAATAGTACCTGTTTTATCCACACAAAGCACTGAAACTGCACCCAGAGTCTCAACAGCCGGAAGCTTATGCACCAGGGAATTTTTCTTTGCAAGTCTCCATGCCCCCATTGAAAGGAACACCGTAAGGATAACAGGAAACTCCTCCGGAATCATTGCCATTGCCAGAGTTACGCCCGAAAGAATGCTTTCTACAATCCTGTCAGCAAAATCATGATCAGAAATATTGGTCCATGTGAATATTCCAACCAACAGAAACAGAATTCCTGCAATAACTGCACATGTTTTAACAAGCTTTCCTGTCTGCTTTTGAAGCGGTGTATCCTCATTTTTAGCCGAAGCTATACCTGTTCCTATTTTTCCATACTCGGTCTGTGAACCAATCTTATCAACCTTTACAGTTGCTGTTCCCTGAGTAACCAATGTACCTGCATAACAGTAATCCTTACGCCAGTAATCAGTTGCCGGCTCAGACTTATCAGAAGTGGTTTTACGAACACCCTCTGCTTCTCCTGTCAGTGAGGATTCATCAACACACAAGTCAGCACACTGTATAACGACGCCATCTGCGGGAATTTTTATTCCCTCACAGATCATCATCAGATCACCAGGAACCAATTCGGAACTGAAAATCTGTTTTTCTTCACCATCACGAATAACATTTATCTGTGGTGCTGATAAATCTTTGAGTGCATTAAGTGTTTTGTCTGTTTTCCACTCCTGTATAACGTCTATGCTGATTATACCAACAACAAAGATAAGCATAATCGCACCGTCACGCGGTTCACCAAGAATAAAATAAATAACTGCGGCAACAATAAGCAGCAAAAACATAGGCTCACAGATAATGTGAAAGACTTTTTTTATAAAGCTTTCTTTCTTCTGTGGCACAAGTTCGTTTTTACCGTATTGCTCCTGCAGTCTTTGTACCTCGGCGGAAGTCAGCCCCGCCATCATTTTTCCATCGTTTGTCATAACAGTTACCTCCGTTTTGCATTTATGCATTCGTTTGATAGCTCTATGGCACTTTTCTTCAGTCGATATTTCCACAAATATGTATAAAAATACACCTGTGGAACATACTACTGTCCCACAGATGTAAATAACTTTTCATCTGCTGCCGCATATATAAGCGGCCCGGCCCCATGACTTTATAAATAAAGTTCATCGCCTGCTCAGTTTGTACTGTAGATATTTCATTCAGTTGAGAATGTATTGCAGTGCAAAGAGATCATTAATAGTATATCATATGCATATAGACCTGTCAAGGTGATTAAGAGAATTTTTGGTTATAATAATTTGACCTTTTTTTGGCATTTATGTAAGTTATCCGTCTCTCTGCATTAGCCATAACTTGTTCTATAACTTGTTCTATTTTGAAATACATTCACATATTATTACGTATAAAATCATTTTGAGGTGTAATGATATGAAAACAGATAAAAATATTAAAAAAGTAAAAAGTATACTCCGCTTCTTATGTAAAAAAAAAGTAACTGCCTGCATTGCACTTGCGCTGATAGCAGGAGGAATAGCAATTTCATTTGCATTTAACAAGGTTGAAAAATCAGTGATGACTTATGTTCCGGTCAAAAATCCTGAAGCACCGATAATAGTTCTTGACGCTGGCCACGGAGGAATTGACGGAGGGTGCTCAAGCGTAAACGGAGTACCGGAAAAAGGGATAAACCTCAATATACTGCTTACCCTGCGTGACATGCTTGAAGCCACTGGTTATGAGGTAGATGTTACAAGAGACACTGACCGATCAATTCATGATGACGGAATCGAAGGAATCGCCAATCAAAAAAGTTCAGATATGGATAACAGACTTGCAATATTCAATAAATATCCAAACGCTATATGTATTTCTATACATCAGAACCAGTTTACAGATGAAAAATACAGCGGTGCACAAATGTTCTACTCCCCTTCAGATTCCAGAAGCGGAGGCATTGCCCAGATAATGCAGAACAAATTTGTTGAATTTATTCAGCCTGATAATAAAAGAGAAATAAAAAAATGCGGTAAAGAGCTATTTTTATGTCATTTCTCAAAAAATCCTACTGTTATGATTGAATGTGGATTTCTTTCAAACAGAGAAGAAGCCGCAAAGCTTGAAACCCCTGAATATCAGAAAGAAGTTGCTTTTACAATTTACTCAGGATTAATGGAATATCTTTCAAAAAAGAAATGATTTCTTGCAGTCACTTTATTTATTAATAGTATGTAATAAATATATAAATATGAACCCTGTTTACTGAACTCCGATTGTCAGATTGAAAATCTGACAATCGGAGTTCAGTTTCTTTTACGACAAAATACATTAAAAGATTATTGTTTATTTCATCTTGCTTTAACCATATAATTCTGATCCCGAAACGCCTTTGGTGTCATGCCTGTTATCTCCTTAAAAACAGAAATAAAAGAGCTTTGTGATGAAAAACCAAGTGATACTGATATTTTGAGATAGGGCAAATCAGAATAGCGGAGAAGATTCTGAGAGGTATCTACACGCGCTTCTTTTACAAACTGCTTTAGCGGGATCCCTTTTTCCTGAAAAAACAGTCTTGAAAGATATGTCGGATTCAGTTTCATTTCTTTTGAAATTGCTTTTACACTGAGATTATTTCCTAAATTTTCATAAATGTAATTAATGCATCTGCGAATATGAAGCGATATGACTGGTTCTTTGTGGATTTCCTTCATTCGTTCGGCAAAATCCAGACACATTTGGGCATAAAGCTCCTTTATCTCAACGATATTTTTGCTTTTATCTGCTTTAAGTATATACAGATCAGACAATGTATAAGCTTCTGTCTGTCCCATACCGCCATCCATACAGGCTTCAGCAATGGAAGAAGCAGTCAGTACAAAGTGGTAAATCGTATTTTTCAGTTTATTGTCGGATAGAATCCTTAAGTTCTGATTAAGTGAAAGACTGCCGTCCTCTATTTTTGCTCTGACATTTTCTATATTGCCATTGCAAACAGAGGAGTATTTTGCATGCTCAGAAAAATAATCAGTCAACGTTAGCCCATTCATTTTTTGTTCGTAAAGTCTTGCATTTAACTCATTTCGTGCTTTCATATTAACAACCTGCTTTTCTTTATTTTAACTTATTAAAAGCTTTGTTTTATTATATCACTTTTCAGCTATAAATACAGTATTTCAGATATATATTGTTAAAAAAATCTTATATACTTGTTACTATTCAGCCATACCATAAAGTGATGCAGATATATGCCCGAAGGTCCAGGGCGACCGGAAAGCCCGGTCGACTCCGCAGAGTTGAAATCCCTGCATAAGCATTATATCCCTATATGGACTGAATAGTAACATAATATCATGTTGCTGAAATATCTTACCCTCAAAATATGATTAATAAGGAGTATATAACAGATGAAAGAATTTGATTTTACCACAGGTTCTATTAAAAAAATAATATTACGTTTTTTCTTTCCGATGCTTGTCACAAACACATTAACACAGGTATATTCGTTTGCTGATATGGCTGTTATCGGAAAAAGTATAGGTGATAACTCCGTTGCGGCTGTAGGAAACTTTACAACGCTTTCTTTTTTCATTACAGGTTTTATCATGGGAATAACGAACGGTTTTTCGGTAAATTTTTCTCATGAATACGGAAAAAAGGATTATCTAAGTCTTAGAAAAAACATCGCTTCATCAATAAAGCTTTCCCTTCTGTTCTCTGCTTTCTTTACTCTATTTGGGATACTGCTGCTGAAACCTGCATTATCCTTAATGAAAACCGATGAAATACTAATGAAAGAATGTCTGGAATATGGGCATGCAATATTCGTGGGTCTTATCATTACTGTGTCTTATAACTTATTATCATCCTTGCTGCGTGCAATAGGAGATAATAAAACTCCGTTGATATCCGTAATCATTTCATCAGTCATAAATATTATTCTTGATTTGTTTACAGTTTATGTATTGAAGCTTGGTGTTATCGGACCAGCACTTGCAACTGTATTTGCACAATTAGTTTCAGTAATAATATGCCTTATAAAATTGTATAGTTTAGAAGTTTTACGATTGCATAAAAAAGATTTTGCAGCTGAAAATAATCTTATTATTAAACTTCTGAAAAACGGAATTCCGATGGCTGTCATGAACTCAATCACGTCCGTTGGCTGTATTTTTGTTCAAAGCTGCATAAACAGCTATAGCGTTGCTTATACAACGGCATATTCGACCGGAAATAAGTTTCTGAATATGTTAATGCTTCCCGGTATTACACTGTCATTTACTATCGCGACTTTTACAGGTCAGAACTTCGGTGCAAAAAAAATTGACAGAATCCAATCCGGTGTGAAATTGTCTGTCATTATAGGAATACTCTCTGCTTTATTTCTCTGCCCTATACTGTTATTATTCTCTCACCAGTTTTCAAAACTGATACTCTCAGGAAATGATGCTGTGAATTATACATCATCCTACCTAAGTGTATTGTCGATAATAATTGTGCTTCTATATCTTTTGTTTATTTTCAGAGGCTGTATTCAGAGCTTAGGAAAGCCTTTATTTCCTTTAATCTCCGGTTTGTTTGAAATGATTATCCGGATATTATTCATTTATTTCGGATTACCGGTATTCGGATTCAAGGCATCAATATATGCCGAGGGACTTGCATGGACTGGTGCTTTAGCAGTGAATTTCATTGCGTATTTTTGTTATTTCCGTCACTTGTGCCCTCGTAATCTGAATTAATCAGCATCTTTGTTCCGGTTATTCGGTATTGTCTCATTCATCTCTTTAACCCTGTTTTCATAATTCGTAGTATTCTCATCATCAAAATGGAAATCCAAAATAAAGTAGGCACTCATAGTTTCATCATCACTTACCATTTATGGAAATCTGCACTCGTCTCCTCTTCTCAAAAGCTGACTTCATAATTCTCATTGTAAAATCATTTCATTAGAATTTTTTACAGAGCTCATTAAAAATTAAAGAATCAGTTAAATGCGTTGAAAAAGCAAGTGTTTCCTTATTATCAAGCAAAAGTGTATAGATATCAATGACATGATAACTTCAGGAATATTCACTCTCTATGTAATGATACAAGATATAATACATTTTCATCTTAACATTCTTTTGTCATTACATCATAACAAAGAACATCTCCTGATTCGGTTAAAATCTGATTGTACTCAATTTCCACATAACCCCTCAGTTTATATATTTTCTTTGCCGGCAAAGATGCATCAATTAAAATCTCATGATATTCCCGGCTTATTATTTTCTCTGCATAGTCAAGCAGTTTTCTTCCAAAGCCTTTATGCTGATATTCCGGAAGTACAAATAATCTTAATATCTCATTTTCTTTAATGGTTACTGTACCCACAAGGATATCATCTTCTTTCAGAATAAATACCATATTACCCCTGATATCCTCCATTATGCTATTATTATTATGATGAGCCTTAAAAAATTCAACAGCCCCTTTAGGATAATATCTGGGATATATTTTATCAATTGTTTTATGTACAATGTATTTTACTGTCTCGGCCTGATTATCATTTGCTTTTATAATCATAAAAAAATCCCCCAGTGCCTCCTAAGAATATTTTTTCTTCATTCGGTCAATTCCATTTCGTTATTAATTTCTCTGAATCCAAACTTTTGGTATAATGGTCGTCCCATTTCTGTCGCCTCAAGTGAAATCGAATTTATACCTTTAGTTCTTGCATCTTCAACAAGTAACCGCAGGGTTTCAAAAGCTATTTCAAGTCAGATCCTTATCCTGCCTGAATATTCACTCCTTCTGATACAGTAGCATACCTCACCTTTCGGAATAATATTCTTCCTTGAAAATCTTTCGACATTCTCTGTTCTGTGCAATTCTGACTTTTCGAGTACACGTCCTGATTTAAAATTTTCAGTTCTATGATAAGCTTCAAGTCTCTGAAATTCAGTATTTGCAAAGATATAATCAACAAGACCTGACAAAGCTTCCCCGGCATATCCCATACCCCAGAACTTTTTTCCTATACAATATTCTATCTCAGCTGTCGCACAATCACTGTATACACGGCAAAATGCAATCTGTCCAATATTCTTTCTACTTGTTTTTTCAATTACAGCCCATCTGTAAAACTCCGGATTGTGGTATTTTTCAATATAATTCTTCAGTAAATTCATTACAGAGGATTCATCAGAATACGCTGGTTCTCCGTACTCATGCTGAATATCAGGATCTGAAATCCAGTTTTCCAGCATATCCATGCAATCTGAAAGACTGAATCTACGGCATATTAATCTCCCCGTCTCAAACGCTGAAGTTCCATGATGTTTCATATCTGTATGTTTTTTCATTATATATTCCTCACTGCAATATAACTTCTAATAAATAATCTATTAATATTTATATTTTAATACATCTATCAGCAAAATGTCAATTCATTTTACTTATCCCGGTTTCAAATTATTATCACTTTTAACAAATAATCAAAAAGCAACAATATCACTTGCAATCTTATTGCGGAACATAGCATCATGTTCAACAAAAATCATTGTAGGTCTGTGCTCAAGCAGGAGATTTTCTATCTGCATTCTTGAAAAGATGTCAATATAGTTGAGCGGTTCATCCCATATGTACAAATGAGCAGATGTCGCAAGGCTTAATGCAATAAGAACCTTTTTCTTCTGACCCTCAGAGTACTCTGATATATCATCCTCAAACTTGGAACGCTCAAATCCAAGCTGCCTTAGAATTGTACAGACAAGCGTCCTGTCAGTTCCCTGTTCCTCACACAAGCTGTAAATGCTTCCATTAAGGCCTGATGTATCCTGATTTACATACGATATAATAAGCCCTGATGATATTTCACACAATCCGGTTTCAGTAAATTCAGATTTAATCTCACTGCCGGTTCCATGAAGAATTCGCTTTATTACAGTTGACTTGCCGCATCCGTTTCCTCCGTGGAGAGATATTCTTGAGCCCCTCGAAACCGAAAATGTCAGACCTTTAAACAGTACTCTGTCTGAATTCAAATATCTGAAGCTATAATTTCTAAAAGTCAAAAGCGTATTTTTATGAAAATCCAAAGGACTAAGCTTCAGATCCTTAACACGTTCAATATCGTTAAGAAGCCCTTCTCTTTCCTCAATTTCCCTCCCGATCCTTTTTTCAATACAGGAAACACGGCTTTGCAATTTCTTTGTTTTTGCTCCGATATAGGCTCTTGCACTTATACTTCTGTCATGTTCCTTTATAGGATCATACCCAATTTTTGTACCTTCACTTTTATCGGCCCATTCAGCCGTCCTTCTTGCTGCCTGTTTAAGCTTCTTTATTTCCTTTTGATGCTTTTCGTTTTCCAATCTTGCAAAGTTGTCTGCACGCTCCTTGTTCTCCCACCAGCTCGAAAAATTTCCGCTCTGCACTTCTATACTTCTGCGGTTAAAAACAAGTACATGATCAACACATGCATCAAGAAGTTCACGGTCATGTGATACAAGTATAAACCTTGACTTTGAGGCAAGATATTCTCTGATTTTTCCCCTGGCTCCTGAATCAAGGTGATTTGTAGGCTCATCAATCAGTAAAAATTCGTTTTCGCCTGAAAAAAGCACAGCAAGAAGGACCTTTGTCCTCTGTCCGTGACTAAGTATTGCAAACGGCTTGTACAAAACATCCGCATCTTCTGCAAGCAGCTGAAGCTCACAAATAACGCGCCATTCCTCACAGCCCGGTTTAATCTCATCTAAAAATTCTGATGCTGTTCCGTTTGCCTGCTCCTCAGTCAGAACATATGGAAAATATTCAAAAACTGTTCCTGCGGTTATAGAACCGGTATACTTATATTCTCCTGTAAGCAGCTTAAGAAAAGTTGTCTTTCCTTTTCCGTTTCTACCTATCAGTCCGATTTTCCATGCTGTATCCAATGAAAATGAGACATTTTCAAATATATTTTCACTGCTTCCATCATAACAAAAGCAAAGTCCGTTTACGCAAATCTGTGACATATGCATCCCTCCTGGTGTAATAAAAAAGAACTGTTCGCTGCCAAACAGTTCCTATGTATCTACAACCTCAAAAATATACAGCCATTCTGAAAATGGGAGCAATAAAGAGAAGCTATGAGAACATAATTCACCTTTGGCAACACGAAAGACTACGTGCCCATTATCAAACACGCAATGTCATTATTAATCATGTAATCCAAAGTAAATTATTTTCTCATGCTTTCACCTCTCTCGCAAATTTCACGTTTTTACTTTTTTATAATAACACATATAAGCAGATTTGTAAAGAAATTTTTCATTTTTATTTTGACAGATTACTGATAATTTAATTTCTCATACTCTTCTCGCAAGATTGAATAATAAATCATTTAAATATCTTAACTAATGATGCATGCCCTTCAAGCTCTGTAAATCCATTTTTTCTGTAAAAGCTGTACGCAGGAACATTTCTTTCAGTCTGTAGAAATATGTGATTAACACCTGTTTCTTTGACATATTTCTCAACTTCATTCAAAAATAACGTTCCAAGGCCCTTATTCTGACTTGCTCTTTCCAGAAAAAATTCATAAATATAATATTCGGTTCCCGCACACCAATGCATAATACTTCCAAGTGATATCCCTATAAGTTTATTTTCATAATAAAGTCCTATTGAAAGTGAATTTCTGTTTTCTGTCAAATCCTGAATATAGCATGTAAGCTGATTATCATTACTCCAGTCATCATTCCATGGTTCATTCATAAATACATCTCTAAACATTGCTTTAATTTCTTCAAAATTTTCTTTTTCAAGTTTCTTTATATTCATTTTCTTTCTCCATACACAATTTAATCTTATTTTACCATTACAGTGAAATTTACATAATACTCTTTTATCCCAATATTTTCATAAGTGCACTTACAAGTCCATCAGTAGAGTTATCTGAAAAAACTTTGTATTCATCAGAATCCGGTGCGATAAGGCCGTTATATCCCTTATAAATACGTGTCTGCAGTACAGCTTCACCTTTTGAGTCCTTAGCGTTTAAAGTCACATTATAATATATAAGTTTTTTTTCATCATCCCAGTTCAGATCTGAAAAATCACATGCTGTGACATCATAATTCTCAGAATAAAATTTTTCAAGTCCTTCAGAAACACCTGTCTGATATTCAGGCGAAAATCTTTCTGAAAAAGAAGAAATAAGATTTTTTTTGCCTTTAGTTGATGAATCATGATATTTTACCAGCATTTGTTCATAAAACAATTTTAACGGGATATCATGCCAATAAATATAATCCATAGCATTATTAAATTCGTTTTCTAAAGTTCCCTGAGTGCTTACAAGGTACAATCCGTCCGAACCCTTGTGAAAATCCAGTCCGAGATTTCTGCCGTCTGAAAATGTTATCTTAACATCTGAAAAAACAACAGGATAATCAGCTATTAATTCCGGGGAATAAATTGAACTTACAAATATCTTTTCTACTTTGACATTTTTATAAGTTTCCTCATAGGCATCTTTGAGATTATTTATTTCAGCTTCTCTGATTTTTTCTGCAATATCAAAATTATCGATTTTTGAAGCTAATTCTCCATATGATACATATTCCATATATTTATCTATATTTCCGCTCGCAAGATATCCGGCTATTTTTCTCACTTCAAGTGACTGAAATTCAGTTTCAAAACTTTTAAGTTCTTCCGGTCCTGTTGGCTTTATAATCTGCCCTGCTGTAAGCGAACCAACTGCAAGCACAAGCAAAACAAGAATCGTTCCCAGAATACGTATTTTCCATTTACTGAGTCTGAATTTTCTGTTTATTTTTTTAAATGTTTCCGCTTCCCCCGGTGTATCTTGTTTTTTTTCCAAATTCATTGAAGGTATGTCACTGCATAGTTTACTGCATGACGAACATGATTTAAGATGTTCATCAATCATCTTACGGCTTTCATCACTGCATATCCCTTCAACGTAGACCGGCATCATATCAACAATAATTTCACACGGTACATTATTCTGTTTCATATTAAATCCTCCTTTTCAAGCATACTAATCAGCTTCTGTTTGGCACGGTAAAATGTTACACTTGCCCAGTTTTCGCTTTTTCCAAAAATATTACCTATATCAGAAAATTTCAGCTCTGCAAATACCCTCAATGAAAAAATTTCTCTGTAAGGTTCGTCCATACGGTGAAGAAGATGATGAATACGGACTGATGTTTCCGAATCAGATATCATCTGTTCTATGTTTTCACCATCAGGAACATCATGTTCCGGTTCAAGTGGAATATTTTTGTTTTCTGAACGTTTAAGATAATCATAATAAATATTTTTTGCTATACTGCAGAGCCAGATTTTTACAGAACATTCTCCCCGGAATCTTCCTGATGAAATCATTGCTTTCATCATAGTATCCTGAAGAATATCTTTTGCGAGCTGTTCATTGCAGCACATTTTCAGAATAAATCCATATAAATCATGCGCATGCATTTCGTAGATCTCATGAATTTCTTTTTCCACTTTTTCACCTCCTCATATAATTAGACGATTCAGTAGTTAAAACCTTACAAAAAAAATAAATTATATCTGATTATATCACATAAGGATAGCGGATACAATATTCCCTAAAATAATTTTTTGTATTGAAATAATTTATTAAAAATGATATACTTAAAAAAATTTCAGACCACGAAACAAAGAAACTGTTTAAATGATTATTTAAACGTCAACCGCAGAGTTTGGAAAATTATAAAAGGAGAATTAATGAGATAATATGACAGATTATTATATCAGCATTACAAACAAATGCAACTTAAACTGCAGCTACTGTTATGAAAAAAAGCTTAATACGGTATACGGAATCATTAATGATCAAACTTTATATGGAATTATCAATTTTATTAACACCAGAAAAAATACCGGCACCATCCATTTCTTTGGAGGTGAACCGCTCCTTGGAAAAGATATTATAAAGAAGCTGACTGCCGAAATAAAAGCCTGCAGTTATTTTGTTACAACAAACGGAACCCTTCTCGATGAAGAATTTATAAAATGGTGTTCAGAACATGCTGTCAAAATCAATATTTCACACGACGGAGCAGATTGCTCTGCACGCGGAATCACTGCAGATGTGCTAAACCGCAAAATAAAAATACTGCAGAAATATCAGCGGAATATTCTGGTTCAGCTCGTATATACAGAAGCAACTATTCCTTGTCTACCGGACAATATACGGTATTTCAGAAATCTCGGAATCAAATTTGTTTCGGCAACAATGGAAGAAGGAACAAATCCATCCGATCCGGATAAATTCGGCGATACGCTTCTTAATGCCTGGCGGGAAATCTCAGAAATCTCCGGAATCGAAATTATTGAACTTGAAGAGAAAATAAGAAAAACACTTGACCCCGCTCAGAAAAAATGTGAAATATGCAAAAAGAAAATGTATATAAACTGGGACGGAAAAATATATCCCTGTCTTCAGTTTCAGAACAGACCCGATTTTTATTGTGGCAGTGTTTTCAGCGGTCTCGATACACATGCGACTGAAAACAATCATACTGAATATTCAGAATTCCCTAAAAAATGCAGTAAATGTGAAGTGAAAATGTACTGCGACAATTCATGTGCCTGTCGAAAGATGGCGACATCCGGAACACTTCTTGATGTCTCAGAAGCAAGCTGTCTGGAACAGCAGATACTTATACTTACAGCACTTGAAAAAACAGAGAGGTTAAAAAATTTAAGGAATCTGTAAACAATAATAAATCCATACATTTTTAATAAAAATCGCAAAATATGATTTGACTTTTTATTCATTATGATTTAGAATACAATAAATGTATATTAAATTCCGAGGAGGTCTTTAATTATGAATAAAAAGTATATAACGCAGATATCAGCTCTTTTACTTAGCGCCTCAGTTACCGCAACTGTCTCATATCCTGAAATCTCAATTGTTAAAGCAGCAGATTACCAAAAGATTGGTTCGGTGGAAAATTATGAATATGAGCTATGGGATATGCATTATGTCGGCAAAATTAATTTCAACCCGGAAGATAGCCCACTCAGTGCTGAATGGGGAAACAACGAAAACACGCTTTTCCGTATAAAACGTAATTTCAATTCAGAATTCAACTGGTCCCGCTATGGCGACATATCTGTTAAATATGATATTACATACAAAGGAGACCCCGGAAACCAGAGTGATTATATTGAAATATACGGCTGGTTTGTTAATCCGAATGCTGAGTTTTATGTAATTGAAGCATGGGCAAACACGAGCCCGCCAGAAACAAACACTCCTCTGGAAACTGTTAAACTGGAGACTGTTAAAATTGACGGTGTATTGTATGATATTTACCGTACCACTAAAATCGATATGGGTGGAATACACGGCACATCATCACATTATATTTTCTGGAGCGTCAGAAGAGAAAATCAGATTGATGAAAGTCTTTCATGTCATATTTCCGGTACTGTATCACTATCAAAACACATGGAAGTATGGGCTAAATATGGACTTTCAATAGATGATGGAGATTCACGTTTATATGATGCAGGCGTAATGGTTGACGGATATCGTGATGTTTCTGTAAATGCAACCATTAACAGTTTTGAAATAACAACTCAGTATACGCCACAGAAACCACCTGAACCTGATTTTATCAAGGGCGACTCTGACAATAACGGTATTATTAATATTTCAGATTTGCTTATAATGAGAGAATATATCTTCGGTGTCTCTGTTTTTAATGAAAAAAGCGTTCCTGCTTCAGATATGGATTCTAACGGTAAAATTGATATTCTTGATTTTATTTTATTAAAAGAACATATTCTCTTTGGGTAGTATTTCTTTTTTTTGAAAGTGTAAAAACAATAAACCTCATAACGACGAATTTAAACGTAATTATGAGGTTTTTATTGGTTGAGGCAATGTGCCACCGTTTTATAAAAATTTTTTTGGTGCTATACTAAAAAAGTGGACAAAAAAAGAAGGATGATGTGTAATAAAATAAAAAGCCAGGAGGAAAAAGAAATGACAGGAAAAAAAAGTCCGTGATACAGTGAAGAATTCAAGAAAACAATCGTAAATTTGCACCAAAACGGCAAGAGCTATGCAGAGATTGAACAGGAATACGGCGTGTCCCGCAGTGCCTTAGCAAAATTGATCAAGCAGTATTCCGTAGTGAAACTCGATGACGACACTCTTATTACCGCAGAGCAGATCAAAGCTCTGCAAAAGAGAAACGCACAGCTGGAAGAGGAGAATCTCATCTTAAAAAAAGCCATTGCGATATTCACGCCACACTCAGGCAAAGATTAAACGCAGTCCATTCTCTGCGCCACGAACACGCTGTTACAACACTTTGTCGGGTTCTGAATGTTAATCGGAGTACTTACTATAAATTCCGTAATCACAAAGATTCCCGCAGAGCTATTGAAAACAGAGAGCTTCGTGCAAAAATCCTTGCACTTTACATCAAAAGCGACAATAGATTGGGTTCGCAGAAAATGACCGAATGCCTTGCACGGGAATATCGCATTCACATCAGCTGTGGTAGAGTGTACCGTCTGATGAAAACGATGAATTTACCGAAAATGAGTACTTTTAAGCCACCAAGGCAAAAATCCAAATCTGATAATGAAAGTGGTATCTGCAAAAATATCCTGCAGCAGAAATTCAAGCCAGAAAAGCCTAATATGGTCTGGGTATGTGATTTCACCTACATCAAAGCAGGAGGACGGTTTTATTACCTATGTGCGATATTGGATCTGTTTTCACGCAAGATTATAGCATTTCGGTTGTCTGCCAAGATCAATACTGATCTTGCGATTGCAACGCTGGAGGACGCTATTCAAGCACGAGGCGTATCTTCCGACGTGATGTTTCATACAGATCGGGGCAGTCAGTTTACGGCCAAACGCTTCCGTCAATATCTGGATCAGCATAATATGATTCAGTCATTTTCAGCCAAAGGCTATCCTTACGACAATGCTGTAATGGAATGCTTTTTCAGATATCTCAAGCATAAGGAAACGGATCGCCGTTCCTATAGTTCATTATACGAACTGCAGGGTGCATTGTTCCGTTACATTCATGGTTTCTATAATTCTATGCGTCCACATTCTCATAACAATGGGCTTACACCCATTGTTGCTGAACTTTCGCTCGCTTAATTTCTCCTCTTTTTTCTGTCTACTTTATTGACAATGGACCAAACATTTCGATTGTCATATACGTGTATTATTCTAACACAAAAAAGCTCCAAACGCCTAATCAATGGTGTTTGGAGCTTTTAATCATCTTTACGATTACGTGATTAAAATGTATGGAGGCGACGAGAATTGAACTCGTGTCCGAAAATTCATCCATATAAGCTTCTACGAGTGTAGTTTGTCATTTTAATTCCCGAAATCAGCCGCAGACAAACATGCTGAAGATTCCGGTAGCCTTTAATACAATCTTAACACCAAGGCAATTGTTAAGATCGTTCACCACTAAAATGAACGTTCGGTATAAGCCGTGGTCCTCTTATACGGAACGATCAGGGAGACTAAGCTGCCTGAAGTTGTAAACCACGGTTGTGGCTTACTGTAATATTGTTTTTAGCGTTTAAATTTAAGTACACCTGCTTAAAGAGTTGGTGCGCCCTCTACTCGCTTATTATAATTCAAAATCCCCGTCGAAACCTTTACGCCCCCGATTGTATTATCAGCTGTTTTTGGTTTTTATCATACGGTCTATTTCTCTCTTGGCATCACGTGCAGCTACTGCATCACGTTTATCGTGAAGTTTTTTACCTTTGCATAAACCGACCTGAACTTTTACATTTGAACCCTTAAAATAAATTGAGATAGGAATAAGTGTAAGTCCGTCACGTTTTATTGTACCGTATAATTTGTTTATTTCGCGTTTGTGAAGAAGTAATTTTCTTACTCTTACAGGATCCCTGTTAAATATATTTCCCTTTTCATAAGGAGATATGTGCATTCCCTTAATAAATATTTCACCGTTATCAATAGAGCACCAGCTATCCTTAAGGTTTACACCGCCCTGACGCAATGATTTGACTTCTGTTCCTACAAGCTCAATTCCGGCTTCAAAGCTTTCAAGTATAAAATAATCATGCCTTGCTTTTCTATTTTCAGATATAGTTTTGAACTTGGTTCTGTCAATCATCTTATCACTCCCTGCAAGAAAAAAATCCTCTGCAAACACCGCTGCTGTTTGTATTATACTCTATATTTTTATATTTGTCAACCCCTAAATGTCAGAATCTGTCTGGAGAATTGACTGCCAGAAATGCCTGTTTAATACTTGTGACGCCTATTATTTTAATATTATATTTCTCAGCATTTATTGACTTCAACGTCTGCTTCGGTACAATACATACCTCAAATCCAAGGCGTTCAGCTTCACTTATTCTGTTCTGTATATGCGATACAGAGCGTATTTCACCACCAAGGCCTATTTCTCCGAATGCTATCAGCTTTTCGTTTATTGGCTTATCAAGAAGGCTTGACTGAAGTGCAAGTGCTACTGAAAGATCTCCTGCCGGTTCGTCAAGCTTGAATCCACCGACAACATTTATATAAATATCAAGGGTTCCGAAAAATAATCCCGCTCTTTTTTCAAGAACAGCTACAATAATTGCCATTCTGTTATAGTCAAAGCCTGTTGCCATTCTTCTTGGTGAAGGAAAACCGCTCTTTGTTGCTAGCACCTGTACTTCAGCAAGTATAGGGCGTGAACCCTCCATGATACATGCTACACATGTTCCCGATACATTATGGGGTCTTCCGGAAAGAAGCATTTCGGATGGATTCTCGACCTGTCTGAGTCCGGAATCAATCATTTCAAATACCCCTATCTCATTTGTGGAACCGAAACGGTTTTTTACAGCACGAAGAATACGATAGCTTAAATGCCTTTCGCCTTCAAAATACAGAACGGCATCTACTATATGTTCCATAACCTTAGGTCCTGCTATTGCACCGTCTTTATTTACATGTCCAACAATAAATATAGGTATTTCCTTTTTCTTTGCAGTATGCATAAATAAATTTGTACATTCTCTGACCTGTGTTATGCTTCCGGGGCTTGAACTTATCTGATGAAAATTCATTGTCTGTATTGAGTCAATTATTACAATTTCAGGCTCACTCATTTCAATGGTACTGCATATTGACTCTGCATCATTTGAAGCAAGAAGGTAGAGACTGTCCGTTGTGACTCCAAGTCTGTCAGCACGTATTTTAATCTGTCTTGTTGATTCTTCTCCTGATACATACAGAATTGAGTGTTCTTCGCCCATGAACTGACATATCTGAAGCAATATCGTACTTTTTCCTATGCCGGGTTCACCGCCAAGAAGTACAATTGAACCCTTGACAAGGCCTCCGCCAAGCACTCTGTCAAGCTCCGATACACCTGTGTGATACCGCGCATCCATATCTGTTGATATTTCAGAAAGCCTTGAAAATTTGTCTGAAAGGTTTTTTGCCTGCTGTTGTGAAAAAGGTGATGAAGACTTTGCAGCAGGTGCTGATTCTGATTCCTCAAATGTATTCCACTCTCCACAGTTCTGACATCTTCCGTTCCACTTTGAGCTTTCAAATCCACAGTTACTGCATATATAAAGACTTTTTGACTTTGCTGCCATTTTATTTTCCTCATTCTTTAGTATTTTCTTTTTCAGAAATCACATGTACATTAAGCAGACTATAAGTAACGCTTATATTGTTCTGATCAAAAACATCTTTTACCTGCTCTACAATGTCATATTTCAGATCTGCGTAATTATCTGTTTTAGTCCATACCTTAACATCAATATTTATTGATCTTTCACCATGTGATGACATTCGTACTATTGGTGCAGGGTCATGTATGGCAAGCTTATTTTTTTTGATTATTTCTTCTATAAGTGATTTGGCAAGACGAAAATCACTGTCATAACCAATTGAAAATTCCATATCGAGTCTTCGTGTATCTTTTGCAGTTCGGTTGACTATTGTCTCGTTTGATATTATTCCGTTAGGAATATACGAGAGCTTATTGTCAAATGTTGCTATTTGTGTGTATAGTATTGATATATTTTCAACTACTCCGGAAACACCGTTTATCTCTATTGTATCTCCGGCTTTAAACGGCTTTGCAAAAAGAATAATAAATCCGCCTGCGACATTTGACAGGCATTGCTGTAAGGCAAGACTGAGTGCAAGGCCGGCAGCTCCAACCACTGCCACTATTGAAGTCATCGGCACGCCTATTATTGTCAGTGCAATTATTACAACTATAGTATAGAGAATACTTTTTATAAATGATTTTAAAAATCCATGAGCTGTCTTATCTACATTTGCCTTGTTTATCACCCTGCCGAACAGTGTTGTTATTATTTTTGCAGCAATCATTCCTACAATAAGTATGACTAATGCAAATATTATCGCGGGTAATTTTTCACTCAGTAAATCTGATAACTTTGAAAAAATACTTACTGTTTGCTCTGCCTTTTCAGTTAACGCTTCTACTACATTAGTCTCTGTAGCACTTGCTTCTGACAACTGGTCTGTTATTTTTGTAACTGCTTCTGTAACTGTTTCCATGTTAATTACCACACCCATTTTTATATTTACAGTCTGATAATAATTATACCATGAAATCACGGTAAACTCAATAACTAAGAACACTTTTGTATACTATATTTTTGTCTTTTTTCCCAATGTTTGAATAATCATATGTATATGAAGTGCTTCCGTCAGGATTCATATTATAATCAGGAATAAGAACTCCCATAAACCACGTTTTTATATTTGCCGAGGCATTTACCTTTACCATTGTATATGCCTTTGTAATATCAAATGATTCCGGTTTCTGATAAACCATATCGTTTATAACGATATTATTCATACCGCTGTTCATATTTATATGTATCAGAGTTGATATTCTTGACAGCATTGCTGTTTCTTTCTTTTCAGAGAGTGAACTGAGCATTATAAATATTTTCAGGTATTCCTGATATGTAAGCGTGACTGTTTTACCCATCGTACTTTTATCGGCTTTTTGAAACGATATCTCGTTTTTTGTGTTCATTTTTTCTGTAAGAGCAGTTGAAGCACCTGTTATATACTTTGTAACCATATCACTCGCATATTCCTTTGCCTTATCTCCGGACCTGGATATACCCTCACTAACCTGCTGTTTTATTTTATTACTGTATTCATCAACTCTGGTATTAATTTTCTCTGTAAACGGATCAATGATTTTTCTTATTTCCTCTGTAGTTCTCGCTCTTATTTCATCTGTTTTTTCTTTTGCACCATCAGCCACGGTTCTGTATTGATTATATATTATCTCTGAAATTTCACTGATTTTTTCATTTGCAAGATCAACCGCATAATTTCTTGCAATCGACGCTAAATCATCTCCGTCATTACTTCCGGCAGCTATGTTAAGCTTATCTGAAATTATCTCCTGTATGTGTTTCTGCGTAATTACCTCATCCGTATAATTAAGTATACCTGATACTGCATCGTCTATAGGTGCCATAATCGCATTTACTGCCTCGTCTGCTACCTGCTGTGATGTACTGTCGATATATTCATGTACTGTAGCTGTTATTTTATCAGTTTCATCGTTTGCCAGCTTTTCTAATTTTCCGAAAACATCGTCTATTTTCTCACCGGTTTTTTTGGCTGCCATTTCGGCAAGCTCTGTTCCGTTATTCTTTATCATATTCATCATACCTGAAGGTTTCATATTCCATGTTGTTTTTGTTTTGTATACAGGAACTGCACCACCGTCAAGAAGCTGATTAACATCAATAACTGATTCTGCCAGAGAAAGTGACATAATAATAACTGTTCTGACTATTGGAACACCAAATCCCGTCCATCCTGCTATTGCAGTGGCTGCTGCAAGGGATGATGATTTTATTTCGGCATCTGTAAATGCATAGATATTGTTAAGAACAAACCTTGTTCCGAAAAGAAGTGCATTTGTATACTGATGATTTTTTTCCATCTGGTCATTTCCCCATAAAATATACTCTGCTTCGCTTCTGTAAAAAACGTTATTTTCAGGTGAAATCTGAACTCCGCTGAGTGTCTCTGGCTGTATTGTCTTAATTATTTTTCCGTCATACTCCTTGTCTGATGTATAGTAGCTGAACATTTCTGTAATATACTCTGTAAGATAAATTTTATCCATTCCGTCTCCGGCTACCTTAAGTGCCAGATCTCCGATATTGCTTAAAAAGTCTGATGTACTTTCCATAATTCCCTGTTGATTGTCAAGCATTTTTTCCTGATCATCAGACTCCGTATCGCTTACTGAATAACTGTCTGATGCAGAATCAGTATCTGACAGCGCCTGTATCAGATTAACTGTTTCCTGATTTATATTTCCTGAAATATTATCTGAACTTGCCTTTGATAGATCTGTTTTATTAATTTTTGAGGTCTTTCCGAGTGAATTAAGTGTATTTTTAAAATTTTCACTGTTTTCTTCATTGCCGCTTTGAGTTTCTGTCTTTTCACAGATCTGGCTCAGATAATTGTAAAATGCATAACCGCTTCCTATCTCTTTACAGTTTACATCCGTAATATCTCCGCCTGTCTGAAAATCATTATTCATAACATTCTGCGCTTCTGCGTAAACCTGACTTTCATTGTATACATTGTATGCGCTGCCCGAATCAATATATTCTGAAGCATAATTAAAGTAATTGTATATACTCTGTCCCTTGAATTTAATATTTACTATACTGTCACGAAGCTTTTCAAATCCGGATAAATTGTCTTCAACTAAATCCTTGAGCGCCTGAATATCATCTTTATTGAGTGATTTTGCGGTACTTTCATATTCACTTTTTATTGAACTTTTTATATCACTGTCAGACAGCTCAGATATTGCGTTATCCCAATCCTCACCGCTTTTCTTTACCTCGTCTGTTTTTGAAATAAGTTCACTCAGTGATTCTGACGCCCCATTAAGATATTTTACAGCATTGTCTGCTGTATCATACCATCCGTTTAAAATATCCGAAGCTTCAGATGAATATGAGTTTATATTATCTTCCCAATGTCCACGGATATTTTTTGCGTTCTTTATATGGTTTTCTATTCCGGACCTGTACTGCATATAAAAATTATATTCGTTACTGAGAGAATTTCTTTTCTCATCACAAAGCTTTTTATAAAATTTTTCGTAATTCTCAAGGAGTGTGTACACAACATTGTATGAAGACACTTCTGATGTGAGCTGTTGATTGAGCCTGTATACATATTCGATATTTTTTTCATCTGATAAAGGAAGTGTTTCAAAATAATTATATTCGGACATAAACTGCGTATCATTGATTGTTTTTCCGCCTGATCCGTTTATATCAGAACTTATAAACGAACCAAGCGAACCTCTTATATACTCAAACTCCGTACAATTATTTTTTTCAGATTCATCTTTTATAATACTGTCAAATGAGTCAGATGAGTAAATGTCATTTATCTTCAGCATTTCTGAATTAAGCATTACGATGTATTCTGAAACTTCCGTATATATTTTTCTGACTCTCTCGATATCATTTTTTATCTGTGACGTATCAAATGATGTTCTTCCGTTCAATAATGCCTTATATGAATTTATATTCTGATAAATATTATCGCATATGTTCTGAATATCATTAAGCTTTTCCTCATAGATGACTTTTTTCTCAACTACATTGCTCTGTTTATTAAAATCCTTGAATACCCCTAACTTAGCTATAAATCCCTTTCCTATACTTACAGGTCCCAAATACTTCATGTTCTCAATAATCTGATTTTTCATGACAGCAGGATTTGCAAGCACGGCACCCTCGACACCTGAGGCTATAAAGCTCTCCGTACTGACATTGACAAGGTTGTCAAAGCTCATATTCTCAGGATCGGAAAAAATGCTTCTTATACTGTTAAGATAATTTCTGGTATTCTCATCACCACTCTCATTAATTGAAGAGTTGTCAAGAGTGTCATTAAAATATGATGCAAGATTTTCTTCAAGCTCCTCCTGTGTCTTTGACATTGCAAATAATCCGTATACTGATTTTAGTACATCATCATATGAGGAAAGTGCTGAGTTCATTGCCAGCTCTCCGGCTCCCGAAACCATTTGCTTTGCTGATGATATACGCGCTCCGTCAACAATAACCCCTGCAAAAGTATAAACCGGAAGCATCAACACTGACAGCATTATAGATACAGATGCTCTTGTGTTTTTTATATTTACAAGTCTTTTTAAAATTTTTTCTTTCTTCATTTCTTGTTTTCTCCTGAACTTACAATATTATTTATTTAGTATTTTAATGATATTATAGCATAATATGTCAGTAATTGCAATAGTTTGAAGAAAAAAAGTTATAAAGTCCGGCAATTCCGTTCCATGTTACAGGTCCCACAATTCCGTTTACAGGTAAGCCATAGAGCTTCTGATATGTTTTAACGGCATTAACTGTTTCTGTATCATAAACTCCTGTAACATTATAAAATTTGATTTCACTTAATTTTTCAGACAAAAGCTTAAGATAGGACTGAAGATGCGCTACCTCTTTTTTTGCTGAACCAAAGGACAGAATATTTCCCGAGAAAAGTCTGGCAGTATCGCAAAAATATCTTTCCGGAATATTTTCAGTTATTATCGTGAAAATGCTTTTTATCTTTTCAAACGTAGCTACATCCGGCTCTTCGGTTATATCCATACCATAATATTTCTGAAATTTTTTTATATTTTCTGATAATTTCTCTGTATTCAGGTCTCTTATAATACTCAGACCTATATGATAATTAAAATATGATATTACATTCAGACAATATAGAATCTCCGCTTCAGATATATCGGATATTTCTTTTTTCAAGACTTTTTTTGCATTATTTATATAATCTGCAAGCCTTGAAGCATCAAAAAAATATTTTCTGAGCTTATACCATGTAGATTTATCGACTATACCTGTCTCTTTAAGATAAAAGTTTTTCTGAAAGCTTCTTACTGCTATTTCCGTTCCCTTTGAAAAGAAATTATCAACAGGCATTATTTTTGGAATAGCCGGAAAATCATGCGACAGAAAATTAAGATTTTTCTGAATAATCCTTACAGTCTCTCCTGTATCCCCGTATTTCACAGGAAAAACCTTGCTGTCATAAATGTCTTCGTCATGAGTTGATTTATCAATAATTTTTATATTTTCTCCGAAATATTTCTTAAGTATTTCATCCGGTTTCATTCCGCTTTCCGCTGCCTTAACAGCATACATTTTATATTTTTCAAATCCACTGTCACTACAGTTTATAAGCTCCGGAAAATCCCCGCTGACACTTATATATTTATCAAACAGTTCATCAACGAGAATACTTATATTCAGATATATCTCCCTGTTTTCCTCGTAAAACATATCATCCTCACAGCTAGCAGTAATATCAAAGTCATATCCGTTATCCCGATACCATCCACTGCTTATTTTATAGAGAACACATGTTGTTACTGCATATATAATTGCTATTATTGCATTTTCACTCCATAGAGGATTTATTTCTCTTGAAGCTGTATTTTTTATGTAGTCTACAAGAAAAACGTTTATATTTCTGCACTCATCTTCCGGTGAACCAATGTGTACTATTATTTCTTCGGGTATATGCTGAAGGTTTATTTTCATAACCTACACCTCCTGAAAATTAATCAATGTCCTTCAAAACAAGCTCTACTGACTGTATCGACACAACACCTTCAAACACAGATACCTTCTTATTTTCATCTGTTACATATCCTTCAGCTTCAGTTTTCACCATATAGACCGCATATGGCTTTACAGGAAGCGGAACAGTATCTGATGCAAATGATAATATCTTCGGAGGTGAAGATAAAGGTATATCTCCTGTATTTCCGTTTTCATCGGTAAGAACATTTTTTATAATACGCTTTACACCATTTTCTATAATGCTTACCTCTACCCTTGCATTTTCTATCGGAAACATTTTTTTAGAACTGTACACCCTGACTCTCAGATAACCGATTGAATTTTCCATATGTACCTCCCGCTAAATATAAAATTTAATATGAACCACTATATATTATGCGTTTTTACGGTTTTATGTTAAAAAACTTAAAAAAATACGGATGCACAGGAACTGTTTTATCATGTTCCTGTGCATCCGTTAAATTAAATTTATTTAAAATTGTATGGTATCCATCCCTCAAGTCCGAGTCTTATCCTGTATGGACGTGATGTATCTTCAATTATATCACTGATTGTATATGTACCGCTTATCCATACAGACCTTCCTCCGTAACTTGAATAATAAACAAGTCCTGTATACTGCACTACATCTCCAATCTTGTATTGAGGAGCGGGCTGCTGAGGCGGCAGTGGTGATACAACACCAGGATCAAATGATTCACCCTTTTCCATCAGTACTGCTGCATTTCTGTTCATCTGATCATATCTTTGCTTAAACTGACTTATTGAATACGTAACCTTTCCCTTCATAGGATCATTTACATAAACAATTCCTTGGTTTTTATCATAACCTGTAATCAGAAGACAGTGCTCATTTTCTATCCATGTCACTCTGTCCCCTGCAGGAGTCATCCATGATCCGCCTGTTCCCGGAGATATCATTCCCATTGTAGCCCATGCCATTACCGGTTTGCCTGCAGCTACATAATTAAGGAGCAATTCAAACTCTGTACCTGAAATATCATTGAGCTGGTATTTGGTATTGCCTGCAAAACTAAAATAATTTTCTGCAGTTTTTACCATGCACGGTGCATAACATCCGTATCCTGAATAATTTCTAGGATTCCCCGGGAATACATATCTGAAATCTGCTCCGTACAGGACTCCGTTTAAATAATAGAAATTAAGCTGCGGCATCATATCGGCTATTGCCTGTTTTGAAACATTAAAGCCGTAATAATTAAGAAGCATTGTCAGTGCCGTTGCCTCGCATCCTGTAGGAAGCTCAGGGGCCTGCAGAACCATCGGTGCATCGAGGTTTTTCACAAGCGGAAGCGTTGCTGCTGTCGTAACAGGAGGCGTTGTTTGTACAGGTGGCGGAGTTGTTGTTGCTGTTGTTGTGACAACAGGTGTTGTTGTCTGAGGCGGCTCGGTTGTTGTAATTACAGTAGTCGTTACTGTTGTATTCTCAGTCTCAGTGGGTGCAGATGATGTTTCTGTAACTGAAGGAATATTATTAAAAAGAACCATATTAACAGCATTTGACATGTCAATAACATTGACAGTACCGTCATTATTAATGTCGTATTTTTTCATATCAGAATCACTGAGAGTATATGCACACATAATTGATTTTTTTATTTTAACAATATCTGCAGGTGTCAGAGATATACTTTTATCATAAACCTGAGCACTTGCTGTATTATTAATAAGCAAAGCAACCGCTACACAAAAAAATATTGCAGCAGTAGTAAGATTAAGATATAATCTGTGCATTTTGTTTTCTTTCATATATATATTTCCTATTCATTAAAATATTTATGTCTTCTTGTAAGCATAAGTGTAAGGAATAATCTTGCTCTGTCCTTGTATTCAGGCTTTACCATATAATAAATATAGTTTTCAAGGACGTTTATATCCGGAACGCAGCGACCTTCTATCTTGAAATTTTCATATCCCATAGGAAAGTACCTGTTATATATATCTTCAGGTTTAATATGGGTTGAATAACCTGTTGTCTGATACAGTGACATCCCCATCTGCGGACATTCAAAATCTTTGAAATCAAATTTTTCTTTTGGATGCTTCATATGCTCTGTAAGCTTAATCTGATATTCACCCACATAATCGTAATGTTCTTTTCTTTTCTTGCATCCAGGTGTACAACATGCATTTATAAGAAGCTCACATTTTTCTTTATGTGGAATTTTTTCAAGCTCGTCAAATCTGTTGTTCCAGTTATAATCAAGAACAACAAGGCTGTAATCTTTTTCAAGCTCTTCTTTAAGTAAATCTATATCCTCAAGCTGCTTACAGGTGGAGCTTATGATTTTATAGCTTGGATATTTCATTCTTATGTAATCTTCAAGAAGCGGTGACATAACAATAACCTCATTAAGCCCGTTGTCAGCCATTTTAAGGCATGTATTGCAAAACGGATCTTTGAGATGTTCAAGCTTTATTTTAGGATTTGTAAAAGTATACCTTATCGGTATTTTTCTGTTGTTAAATTGTTTTATTATATTTTCTATTGTCTTTGCCTCAATCATTCCTGCAAATGATCTTCCACCGTTCCAGAGCGATGAAGGAAATGTTCCATATACAGAACCTATTTCCACACCATCATAAAAAAATTCCGGATTTCTCCTCATCATTTCAGACAAAAGCATATTAAGCTTAAAATGCCTTACGAAATCCGGCAAATGAAATTTTATAGCCATTTTTCTCCTCCTGAATCATTTTATTTAATATATGTATATTCTATCACTTATTATAACATTATTTTAGTTAAAACGTCAATAGTAATATTATTTCCTGTTGTTTAAAGATTATTTTTTGTATTTCCTTCTAAAAACATTTTTTATTTGTAGTCAATATAATGCGCATATCTAAAAAAATAACATGAACGAGTATTCGCTCATATTATTTATTTCAAAGCATTCTGGTGCTTTTCATGTATATGTTCTTTAAGTCTCTGAAATGATTCAATACTTATATCATGTTCAAGCTTGCATGCATCTGCTGCGGCTGTCTTTTCATCTACACCTATTCCTATCAGCCAGTCTGTAAGAACCTTGTGCCTTTCATAAATACGTTCAGCAACTTCTTTACCCTCGGGCGTGAGAGTTATACGTCTGCCCGAATTCACTTCTATAAATCCGCCTTCTCTGAGTATACGCATAGCACGGCTTACACTCGGTTTTGACAATCCCATTTCATGCGCAACGTCAACAGAGCGTACATCCTTACCCCTGTTTTTTAATGTAAGTATCGTTTCAAGATAATTTTCGCCTGATTCATATAATCCGGACATATTGGCACCACCTTATTTATAGATATCGCAATATGATTTTATTATATCATTAAACGTAAAAATAATCAATGACTTTAAAAGGGAATTGTTATTCATTTCGACCCGATATGAGTCGACCGGGCTTTGCGATCGTCCCGGACCTTCGCTATCTGCGTCACTTTATTGGAGGACAATATTACGTTGTTGGTACGCCTAAAAGCTGCATGTTTTTTTGATCATGCAGCTTTATGTTTTGATTATTTGAAGTTTATTTTTTCGAGCTCGGTTTTGCCCATTTCCTTTAATTTTTCAAAATCCACCTTACCTACACCGGGTTTTTTAGGGATTACATCAATAAACGTTACCTGGTCAGGCATCATGTAATAAGGGAGTATTTTACGGCATTGCATTTTTATATCCTTTAATGAGGTCTCAGAACCCAAAGCTCTGACAACAAATGCCCAGATCATTTCTCCGAACAGAGGATGAGGAACTCCCACTACACCGGAATCGTAAACGCCTTCGGTTCCGTTTATTGCGTTCTGGACAACGATAGGAGAAACTGACTTGCCGCCTCTTTTGATGAAATATTTCTTTCTTCCCATAAGAGTCACTGTTTTTTCGCTTTCCTTACGGACAATATCACCTGTACGGAACCAACCGTCAACATATATTCCTGATAAATCATCTCTCTGAGTTACATATCCTTTTACAACATTTGAACCCTTTATATAAAGTTCTCCCGTTTCTCCGTCAGGAACGATATTTCCGTCCTGATCTCTGACCTCAATAACGTTTTCGACAGATTCAGCAAGTGTCAGTGTACTTACTCCTGTTATTTCTTCTCCGCTTATATCAACATTTGTATGCATAAAAACATTGCATGTTTCTACCAGGCCATAGCCGTTGACGTATTTTTTCAGATTAGGGAACATTGTTTTGAGTCTTGAAAGCAATGCCGGTGAACAAAAATCCATTCCCGCTCCTACAATCTGAAGACTTGATAAATCAAAATTATGTCTGTCCTTAAGAAGAAGAATTGATTCATAAAATGCCGGTGGTGAGCACATGTAATTGCATTTCCACTTTTCAATATTTGAAATGAAGTTCAATGGTGTATTGTCGTTTGAATATATTACTGTATCACCGCTGAATGCAGTTCCTATAATAATGCTTATTACAGATGTAGATAAAGGAAATGCAACGTTCACAACAGAATTTTTATTAATTTCAATTCTTCCCTTTGTAACCATCTCAATAACCACAGTAACCTCTGAGCCAATAGTTTTCTGTGTCATTTTTACCATTTTAGGAATTCCGGTTGTACCTGAGCTTGAAGCAATAAGAAGAGGAAGATCTTCTTCCGGATCATCGATAATATAATCGCTTATATCAATGTCTGTTTCACATTCACCATTTAGTGAATAATAATCTCTGAAATTATCAATAACCGCTATTTTAAAATCTGCGTCGACTTTATCTGCCTCTGTTTTCAGTCCGTCTGCCTGTGATCCGTCAACGACTGCCAGAAAAACTCCGGCATTTTTAAACATTGCAGATTTTGCTACTGCAGGTATTCCCTGAAACTGAGGCACAGCATATGCGCCTATTCTTGCTATTGCAATAAATAAAGGAAGATTATCGCCGCAGTTTATTATTGAGTATCCTACGCCCATTCCTTTTCTTACACCAAGGTTTATAAGATGTGCCGTTAACTGATCAACCCGTATCTGAAAATGCTCTTTGTCCAAATCAATTCCATCACAACGAATTACCTGATGCTCAGGATTGAATTTTACCATAAAATCTGCATATGTTTTATTAAAGGTTTTAACCATAATTTATCATTCCTTTTATAACAATTTCAGAAGCCAATATCATAATTAATTTACTGATTTGATAATGAAATATTTAATTTTTCTGTTGTAAGTAATTGCGGATATTAATATTGAGCCCTTATTGCAATAAAGCTCTTTAAATATTTTTAATAAGGATGCTGTTTATAATTTCGCAAAGCTTCTTTTTGTTTACAGGATTATTGTAATAAAAATGACTGCCGTCAAATCCGTATTCATTACAGTTATTATCAGTACACTTCCTCCATGTACAGGCGTCTTTTTCCGAAAACAGTTCGTCCTGTTTTCCATAAAAAACGCTTATATCATAGGGCATCTTATATGACTTACAACCGGATGAATAACTTTCTGCCATACTTATATCTGCACGCAGAACCGGCAAAATCATATTTAATATTTCTTTATTGTTTAATATCTGTTCAGGCAATGCACTCGCAGCAGAAAATTTCGCAATAAAATCATCATCATTAAGTTCGGACATATTATCAAAAGCTGATTTTACTTTTTCACATGGTGCGGGTCTTCCGGATAAAAACATATGTTCCGGTTCAGGAAAATTATTATCATGAATAATTTTCGAAAGTTCATATGCAATTATTGTTCCAAGACTGTGACCAAAAAAAGCGTATCTGCCCTCTTTAAAAAGATTATAATTTCTTTCAAATAAATCTTTGGCACATAATCCTGCATCATAAAAACATTTTTCAGATATGCGTTTTCCTCTTCCTGCAAGTTCAAGCGGAAGAGGTCTTATCTGCTTATTAAGAAACATACTGAAATTCATATACCCCATTGCCGAGCCACCGGCATGAGGTATAAAAAATAAATTAACATTATACATTTACAGGTGTTCCCTCTTCGTCCAGTAATCTGAACATATCCCCTACCTTGCTTATAATAGCAACTGATGAAAGCGGGACTTCAAGATTATAAAGATTATTCAGGTACATTCCCATACTGAAAAGTCCCAGAGAATCCATACAAAGATCAGAATACAGATCTGTTTCCTGTTTGATATTATCAGCATCAACACCTACATAATCAGATATATTCTTTGCGAATTCATCCCATTTTAAACCATTCATTCTATAATTCCTCCATTTTAACAAACATTATTTCCTGATATACTTAAACTGGATTTTGCCAATGTCCTTCGGTAAATCTTCAGTCATAATAACTTTATCAGGAAGCTTGTAAGCAGACATTTTACCGTCAAAATATCGTGCAAGCTCTCCTCTGGTTACATTTTGTCCTTCAACAGACTGTATATATGCTACGATCTGCTGGCCAATAATCGGATGATCTTCAGCTGTTACTGCAACTGCCTGTATTTTAGGATATGATATAAGGAAAGATTCAACCTCTTCAGCATTAACCAGATTTGCTCCGCGCTTAATTATTCGTTTACTTCTTCCTACAAATCTTATTCTTCCGTCACTTAGCTTCTCAACAAGATCACCTGTTTTGAACCAACGCTTATTATCAAAATCAATTATCTTTGCAGCTGATTCATCAGAGTTTTTATAATAATTGAAAATTACAGCTGATGTATAGATACAAAGTTCTCCTGTCATGCCGGTATCAACTTCATTATCGTTTTCATCAAGTACCCTTACCTTTGTGAATGGCAATTCCCTGAAGTCACTCGGGTCAGTATCATAATCATTTTCTGAATCCCATACTACCATTGTAGCGGTCTCAGATGAACCTATTACATTAATTACTCTTATATTCAGCTTTTCTACAAATATTTTTGCTATTTCCTTTGGAAGTACCTCTCCTGCAAAATAGCATACCTTTACAGATGACATATCATAGCTGAAGAAGTCAGGAACAGAAAGAAGAATTTTTGCAAGTGTTGATGTCAGCTGAACAACCGTGACTTTTTTTTCAGCAACAGTTTTAAGGAATTCTATAGGCTCAAACTGAGGCTGATAAATTACATTTCCGCCTTTTACTACAACCTGCATTCCCATTCCGAATCCACCCTGATGATATAACGGCATGCCTATCATCATTGTATCTTTTGAATTAAATTCAAGATAATCTGATATATCCTTTATCGCATCATAGAATCCATTATATGGAACTGAAAGAATTTTCGGGTTTCCGGTGCTTCCTGAAGTACATGCCAGTGACATTACATGCTTGTCATCAACATTATGTACATCAGAGAGTGCCATACTTTTGCCTGCACTGATAAATTTTTCAAATGTCATAAATCTGGAATTATTGAAATCAGTGCAAAGTGAATCAATAACAATCACATGCCTTATATTTGAATACTTTTCAATTATATTCTTAACTGTATTGAGAATGTTATTATTTCTATACCTGCATGCAATAAAACAAATCTCCATATCTGTTAAATCAAGTAGCCTGCTTAACTCCATCTCTCCGCTTTGAGGATCAACAGGAACCGGCTGTGCACCAATACGTATAGCTGACCAGAAAATCTTATACCATTGCAGACTGTTAGGAATAATAAGTCCTACTTTTTTATTTTCTGAAATACCAAGTGCATTAAGCGACATAGATATTTTTTCTGTATATTCTTTGAATTCGCCATATGAAACGCTGATTCCATCAATAGTAATTAATGTAGATGACGGCTTTTCTTCTGCATATCTGTATAATGCATCAATGAATTTGTTCATATTTTTAGTCGTCCTTTCTGTCAAGGTGTTCTGCTATCCAGTCAGAAACCGTATGCTTGAGCCAATGCAACTGCTCACCGACAGGCATCGTATGTGTAATTGCTTCACCTGTCGAAAATACAGGAGGTTGCTCGGCAACGATTTTTTCTTTTAAACCTGAAGCTTTGTCAAACATATGTTCACATGCTTCAGGTGCCATCCAGTTATCATACATTCCGTGAACCAGAAGGTAATCACAGCTGAAACTGCCTTCTTCCAGTACACTCATCTCTGAATAATAATCTTCTTCTTTTTCTATTTCACCAGTCTGGAATAATGCCCATTTTCCGCTCTTCATCCATCTTGGAAGTTTATCCGGACTTATTTTGCCTATAAATAACGGGAACAGATTTACGCAGCACTTTACGCGTGTATCCTTTACACTGAATCTATACGCATATCCCCCACCCATGCATAGACCATAAGAGCAGACCTTATTTTCATCAAGTTTATTATTTGCGGCTACTGCATCCATTATTTTTTCAAATGCAAGCTCAATTTCATGTGCCTTTAATTTGATATCATAATCAAATAATGCAGAGCCTGTTCCCGGCTGATCGCAGGCAACCACTGCAATCCCACGTTCAACAAGAGGAAGAGTCAATGTATTCAGTTCTTCCTTACAGCTTCCCATTCCTGCAAAAATTATTGCAACAGGATATGGTGCCTTAAATTTGTTTTTATCGGGATAATGTATGTATGCAGGCAGTACTTTTGCGTCACGGAACGGTATTTCTGTGTACTCAACTTCATTTTCAAAATATTCTGTCTGTTTTCTGTAGGTTTTTTCAAGCTGTTTATAAACAGCTCTTTTGCTTTCAATATCGTCTGAGCTTATAAGATAACATGCATAGTCACATTTTGAAGCAAGTGCATACAGTTCTCTTGCCGTAACAGTGTTTTTCTTACTTTCCGCTTCTTTTGCGAGCTCAACATAATATGATGATTTTTTATTCCATTCATCAAGCCATGTTTTCTCAAGTACTTTTCCATTGACAAGGGGGAGCTTTTCTACTTTTGTAAGAACATACTCCAGATCAATCGGATTTACTCCATAAATAAGCAGTCTCACTATTACGGGATTAAGTAAAATTCTTACAGACCATTGCATTTTTTATTTCCCCTTTAATTATTATTTTTTAACATATTTCCATGCATTTTCTCTTGACTTTACATCCAGACCTATGTATACTCTTTCAGGGTCTATATTCAGAAAATCGACAAGTATCTCCAGAACGCTGTTGCATAAATTATTTTTTGTTTCCGATGAAAAATCACCTACATACATGATTTCCACATATGCCGCATCTTCATCTGAATCGTTCATTATCATTTCTTTATGTGAATACATTGCCAGAATATTAGGATAAGGCTTATTTAATGATGTTGAAATACATTCAACAAGACGTTTTAATATCGCATCGGACTGTGTCTTATCAAGACAAGAATTTGTTTTTAACTGTATTACAGGCATTTTAATTATCTCCTATCAATTTTTATTTTGAAATTTTTTAAAAATAAGTGAAGCATTATGTCCGCCAAATCCAAACGAGTTTGAAATGGCCGTTCTGACATCAGCTTTTCTTGACACGTTAGGCACATAATCAAGATCCAGCTCAGGGTCAGGTGTATTATAATTTATCGTCGGTGTTATTATGCCCTCATATACCGTAAGGATTGTGGTAATTCCTTCAATTGCACCGCTAGCTGCAAGTGTATGCCCGAGCATTGATTTGGTCGATGAAACCGGAATATCCGATGCTCTCCGACCAAAAACCGATTTTATAGCCATTGTTTCATATTTGTCGTTAAGGTATGTTGATGTTCCGTGTGCGTTTATGTAATCAATATCGTCAACAGAACAATCCGCATTTTCAATTGCCTTTAACATGCATTCTGCCATGCCGACGCCGTCTGCCTGTGGTGCCGTAATATCACACGCTTCTTCAGTCAGTGCATATCCTGCAAGCTCACAATAAATTTTTGCCCCACGCTTAAGCGCTGATTCTTCTGATTCAAGAATTATTGTTCCTGCACCTTCACCAAGTACAAATCCGTCCCTGTCTTTTGTAAATGGCCTGCATGCAGATGATGGGTTTTCATTATTTACCGACATAGCCATTATCTGATTGAATCCCGAAATCTGATCATGATTTATTGTTGAGCCGAGTCCTCCTGTTATAACCATATCGCACATTCCGCTCTGTATCATCTGAGATGACAATGCGATTGCATATGCAGCTGATGCACAGGCTGTTGAAACATTAAAGCCTGGTCCTTTTAAACCATGTTGTATTGAAATCCATGAGGCTGCAGCACTCGGCATTGATCTAACTATCATGTGTGAATCAGAAACTTCTTTTTCTTCTTCTTTAAGTGAAGTATCGATTACGCCCATTATTACTCCTACTTTTGAGCAGTCATAATTCTGAAAATCAATCTTTGAATCATCGATAGCTTCATTACTTGCAGCTATTGACATTCTGATTGAACGTGTCATCTGTTTTCTCTGGCGTTTTGATACTTTATCCGCAATATATTTCTCAAATCCATCATCTGCCATAGCGGCAATCTTTGTTTCAAGCTTTGAAGTATCTATAATGCTTATTTCCGATACTCCCGACTTACCGTTTTTAAGATTTCCCCAGTTCTCTGCAACATTACTCCCCAATGAAGAAACCATCCCCAGACCTGTTACAACAATTTTTTTTGACATATCACTAAAACCTCCTTAAGGCTGTTTTAATTTCTGAAATGATTTTTTTTTTTAATCATTTCTCCCTTTTTATTAAAAACGGTCTGAAATATCTCTTCCCATGATATTTACACCTGCACTATAATAACTATACAGTCAGAAAGTATTTATCAAACTCTTCTTTTTTGTATACCCTGTAAACATCACACCTGGTTTTACTATAATATAAATCAAGCATTTCTTTTATTTTATAATACCCGATATTTTTGTAAGCAGAATCGAATGTCTGAGTAAACCCTAACACTTCCTGAACTGCACACTTCAGTGTCTCAATATCAGTTTTAATTACCCCGTACAAATATATTATGTCATTCATAATCAGGGCAAACAGACTTTCTGTGAGCTGTACTCCGTCTGCACTGTCTTCCTTATTGTCTGATTGTTCAGCATATTTCAGAAATTCTCCGGGTTTTCCTGAACAACCGTCATTAATAAGACGTTTGAGCTCATCTCCGAATTTTTTTAAAATAAAACTGTATCTTGAGTCAGAAAAGTAATCGGAACTTACACTGACAATTCCTATCCCGATTGAATCAATCATTTCAAAAACAGAATAATTCATCATCTGACTGTTTAAGATTTGATTTATATATGAATACGACGTGTTATTCTCTGATTTCCATAAATAAGCATGTGAAGCGACTATAGAAATTGCTCTGTTAAGGTACATATTACAGCTTCCGTTAAAAACAATATATTTTTTATCGCTTTCATTTACAATCTTTTTAACAATATAGACTGAGTCATCTGATGTGAATTTTTCAGTATTTATTTCTATAAACTGACTAAGCTTTACAGGATAGAAAAAATGCATCCCGATACATCTCTGTTTGTTTTTACATTTTTGAAATATATCAGACAGTGGAATAGAAGATGTATTTGTAGCAAGTATACATTTATCAGAAACAAATGATTCAACTTTTTCAAATACAGCAGCTTTAAGCCCTTCATCTTCTGAAACGGCTTCGACTACAATATCACAGTTGTTAAGAAGATTGTAGTCTGATGAAATTCTGAAGCTGTTCATCAGATTATTGAATTCAGGTTCATCAATTAGTTTTCGTTTAAGGTTTTTCCTTAGCTGTTTTTCAACCTGGGCTCTGAATTCTTCTTCGTTTTCAATACAGATAACAGATAAATCATGTCCTCCTGAGAAGAAAAACCAGAATATCTCTCTGCCCATTTTCCCGTTTCCTATTATACAAACATTCAAACTATCACCTCTCTTCAAGGAACTGTTTAAGATAAATGTTCTTTAATGATTTATCATATTCTCCGCGTAAATTAATATACTCCAGAAAAAGCAGTGCTGTGTTCAGACTTTCTTTTTTTTTTGTAATAATATCAGCAAGTCCTAGTCTGAAAGCATCATCAGCTGAAAACAATTCACCTGAAAATACTATTTCAATTGCACCTGAAATCCCGCTTATCTGTGTACTGCGCAAACATCCGCCCAACGCAGGCAACAATCCGAATGTTGATTCAGGCAAACCCATTTTCAGATTTTTTTCACATATTCTGAAATGGCTGTTAAGTGCTATTTCGCAACCTGAACCGATACAAAATCCGCCTATGGCACTGATAACAGGATATTTCATAGAACAGAGCTTTAAAAATGTATTTTTATCACGAAGATGTCCCTGCGGAATGACATCACAGTCACCGTTTTCCCCGACTACAGACTGTGAATTTATCATCTGCTGCAGCTGCTCAACATCTGCACCTGTACTGAAATGCCTTCCTCCTGAAATGATAAGTCCCGTCATGTTGTGTTTTTCACATTCTGATACTGCCATACTGAAATCTTCAAAAAAATCCTGTGTCATTTTATTTGAATGAGAGGCATTAAGCGTCAATATACCAATATTATCACTGATATCAAGAAAAAGGTTTTCTGATTCAAATTTCATAAATCAATATCCTTTATTTATTGTTTTAAAATAAGCGAACAAAACTGTCTGGATTCTTCTTTCAGCATTTCTGACTCCTCAATTGATTCCTGTTTTACATGTGAAAAACATCTGATTAAAGCACAAAGCTGAGCTTCATCCTTGTTTCCCACAATTTTTTTAATGTATCTGTCTGCAAGCTCCATAAACGTTTTTTCTTCATCGTATAATACAAATACTATATTTTTATTGCTTTCACCTAAAAGAACTTTCATTCTTTTATTAAAATCAAATATATATTTATCAGTATCATCCGGTTTTTTGTAAGTATATTCAACTGAACCCAGTCTTATATCAAACATAAGCATAATTTCCAGAGGTATATCTGAAAAATCACTGCATATAAGAAATGTTATAATATCAAGTTCTTTAAGTTTTTCATAAAAATACAGTATGCCTTCACGATCAGCTATATTAAATGACTTTTCATCACTTATAACAAATGCTGCTGCTGCACATCCTTTACTTGCAGCATCTTCTATTTCCTGCATAATCATCATGAAACCATGTCTGTCATTGCAGGCCTCATATAACACCTTCTGCAGATCTGAATATATACAGTTATCACGAATATCCATCAGCTGTTCCCTTCAATAAGTTCCTTTAGCTTTAAAGGAACTTCACAGATAATACGATCCTTTGATACAAATACAAGCTTGCATTTTGCCTTTGCTGACAATACGCCTGTCAGGTCATTATATATTCTGTGAACGTTATATATGACACCGCCCTCGCATGTCCATTCTGTATTTATTCTGACCTTATCAAACATACGTATTTCCTTTATGTATCTTATCGATGTTTCAAGAATAACAGGAAACATTTCCCCCGAAACAGTGTTTTCCAACAGTCCGTTATCATGAAAAAAATTCCATCGCGCACATTCCAGATAACGGATGTATACTGAGTTGTTTACATGACCGAATGAGTCAATATCCGTCCCCTGTGCTGTTAATGTATAAACACTATTCATCTTTGCTCACCATGGAAGATACGGCTTTTATAAAGCATTCGTCAGAATCAGCACTGCCTGATGCTGCCTTCACTATGCTGTTTATCTGTAAAATTGACCTGTCATCAGTCAGTGACTTTGCAAATTCCATAGCTGATTTCATACAGTCACTTTCTGAGACAAAATCAATAATTCCTGCCTTTAAGGCTAATTCAGCCGGTAGCATTTCACCTGTCAGTGATAATCTGATTGCATTGTTTTTACCGATAAGCTTTGACAAACGCTCTACACCGTTCATACCCGGAATAATTCCTCTTGAAGCTTCGGGCAAAGAAAAAAAAGCATTTGTTGTACTTATTCTGAACTGACAGCTTAATGCTATTTCCAGACCTGCCCCAAAACATGCACCGCTTATTGCTGCTATTGTAATAATTGAAAGGCTTTCGATATAGTCCAGTAATTTTCTGCCTTTTTCAATTGCCGCTGCAAGAGCTTCTGTATTTTCACTTCCGGATACTATTTTATTAAAATCTGCTCCGTCAGAAAAATGTCTGCTGTTTCCTGTTATAATAATTGCCTTTAAATTATTTTCATTTATCCACCTGTCCAAAACAGAAAGTTCTGCAAATTCAGGCAGAATAATATGGTTTTTTCTGTCACTGCATATCTGAACTACCCCAATATCGTCCAGAATATGCAGCTGTGAAATTCCCGAATGTATATCACTCATATTTATGCCTCGTTAATAATATCATCCTCGTACTGATATATCAAATAAAATAAATTTACAATTTCCTCAAGCGTTTCAGCAGGTTTTTTCAAAAGAAATTTTCCGACTGTCTGAAGCTTTAAATTTAAATCATATTTTTTCTTAACTGTTTCGATGAGCTCTATTACCATTAAGGAATCTCCATCCAGCTCATCTATGATATTTGTCTGAGGATTTAATTCATTTATATCTTTTTCGCATTCATCAGCAAAAAATTCATAGATCATATTCTTCAATTCTGTCTTTATTTCCTCTGTAATTTCTTTCATAACAACTTCCTCCGATTTTATACATTTAATGATTTGTATAGTGTTTTAATCGTGTAAAATGATGAATCCGGGTTTGTAAGAACCGTTGATTTTTTCATTGAGCCATTTGTACTCATATCCCAGAATTCATTTACACCTATTTTTTCGAGATACTGAATCGTTGTTTTCCATTTCATGCTACTGAGAAAATTACGTCGCTGTTCATTATAAATTTCATTGCCTTTAATTAAGATCTTCTGATCGTAAACTGAAACAACCGGTATCTTAGAATCATTAAAATGAATTTTTTCAATGTTATCATAATAATACAACGCATAATCTTTAAGCATATTACTGTGAAATGCACATGGAACATCTAACATCCTTGTTTTTAATGCACCCTGACTCTGAGCCTTTCCCAATACTTTCTCAACTTCATTGCGTAAGCCGGTTATAACAATGCAGTATTCTGAGTTTTCACTTGCAATCAAAACATGATTGCATGATGAATATAAATTAATTATTTCCTTAACGGTCTGCAGATCCAGACCAACTATTACTCCCATATCATAAGATAATCTTACTTTTTGTGATTCGATAATACTTCTGATAACTCCGGATAGAATATGTACAGTATCTTCCAGGCGTATTGAACCTGAACAATAAATAGCATTGTTCAGACCAAGACTATATCCAATAATGTAATCAGGCAAAATGTCATTCTGAATGCATGTATGAAATACGGTACAGTCACTCAGACCTGTCAGTATCCATTCGGCAAACATCCTGTCAGTTCCCTCATAACAAGACATGTCTTTAAGATACTTTTCAAGGTTTATTCCGGAAAAGTCCGATACTGCTTCACATAACTCATTAAAGTAATTTATCTGTGCAGAATCAAAAACAGAGATTGTTTTTTCAATATTGTTTCCCACTCCCTGGAATACAAATGCCTTCTTTTTGCAATCGGTTTTAGCCATATTACTATTTAATATTCCTCCATATTTATCATTTTTACTGAAGTTAATCATGCAAGTATTTAAATAAATAAATAGGCATAATCTACAAATATTATTATATCAAAAATACATAATAATTTCAATGATTTTTTTATTTTTTGTTCTCGTTATGTCTTTATTGCATTTTTTTTAGTTATTTACCGTTATTTTCACTAATTACCAATAAGTTTAAATAAAGTCATTTTTAGTTATAATATGTTTTGCAATTATATAATGCAATAGGTAAAACAAAATACCATCATCTTGAGGATAATGGTATTTTAGTTTTTATCGGAAATATATTTTTCCGCTCAACTAATATATTTAATCTACCCTTTGGAAGTCATAGAAACTTTTTACCTGATTTATATTTCTATATGAACAGGGAGGCCATTTCTGGTAGGTATCTGAACTTCACCCTGAATTAACGGCAGTATATATTCAACAGCTTTATCAGAGATATTATTTTTCTCTTCATTTATCCATTCCTGAGGGAATAATTTTTCTTTGTTTGCTATTGAACTTATATCCGATGAATCAATTTCTATTTTATATGGCTGTGTGGAGATTCTCTTAAAAATCATCATTTTTCCCGTAACACCGTTAAATGAAGCCTTTACAGCTTCCTGTCCGATAAGCTCCGCTTCATCCAGATCTGTTTTTGAAGAAAGATGTGACGAACATCTCTGCATAACATTTAATTCAACTGAGCGTACTTTACATCCTATCCTTGCTCTGACAACACCTTCAAGAAATTTTCCGAGACCGGAGAGATACTTATGTCCGAAAACATCAACCATCTCAGAAAGATGACCGCTCGCTGCATATTGGCCGTCTTCATTTTTTAAGCCTTCACTTACAGCAATTACAACTGAATTATATGAATTATGAAGGCGGTTTATATCCTCAACAAACCTATCAACAGAAAAC
>JAEWXO010000073.1 GCA_023458875.1 Bacillota bacterium
TCCCACCTGTTCCCATTCCGAACACAGAAGTTAAGCTCTTTCGCGTTGAAGATACTTGGTTGGCGACGACCCGGGAAAATAAATCAATGCCGGCACTAAATAAAAAAGAACCAGTCTTTATAAGGCCGGTTCTTTTTTTGCGTTTTTATTCAAATTAGGGTTTGTTTTTGATATTGTTGTAACATACAGCTCGTATTTTTTTACTAAAAAAATAGACAAAACCAATATATTATGATATAATTAAGTGAAAAATAAAATTAAATATATCTTAGGCAGGATGTCGCATAGATTTAAAAATATATAGAACGACGCTTAAGTCGGACTGAAGTGGATATGTTTGGTTTTTGATTGTAAGCAGTGATATCTGTCTTATCATGCTGGTAATGAGGTAAGACTTGTTTTTTGATTTTTTATTATAAAAAAGGTGATCTTATATGTTGAATATCAGTTCGGTTGAGGAAAGATTAAAGGGCTATCAGCCTATGTGGGAAAATTGGTATATTGACAGTCAGATTTATAACGGGGTGAATTCGAAGGTTTACAGGATAAAACGAAACCGTGACGGTATTGATGAGTACGCTGCCATGAAAGTAGTAACCGTAACGCTCGATGACGATAAAATGTTTATTTCACAAAGTGACGGGATGAAATATCTCGATGACCGTTGCAGGCAGGCAAAGGCCGAGATAAATAATATGATAAAGCTGCAGAGGTCACCGTATATCGTATCGTATTATGATGATGCCGTAAAAGAAATTCCTGATCAGAACGGTACAAAATGCGGCTATGACATGATGATACGCATGGAGTATCTCACCTGTTTCGGAACAAAGATAAGAAATTCCGATAAGGGAATAACCCAGCAGGATGTTATAAATCTTGCATTTGACATCGGAAATGCATTAAAGGCTGTTCATAAGTGCAATATGATTCACAGGGATATAAAACCGGACAATATTTTTGTAGATGAAGAAGAAAATTATAAGCTCGGAGATCTTGGAGTAACCAAAAGTCTCAATGCTACCGGATATGCATCAACAAAGACCGGAACAGAACCTTATGCTGCACCTGAGGTATGGAGAACGGATAAGTATACAGAAAACGCATATACATATAAGGCAGATATATACTCATTCGGAATTGTACTTTATCAGTTACTTAACAATAATTATCTTCCCTTTATGAATGATTTTACTCACGATGAAATTGAAAAATCAATTGCACTCAGGATGAGGGGCGAGGCTGTTCCTATGCCTGCAAACGGTGATGAGGGTTTAAAAAAGATAATATGCAAAATGTGTAAATTTGATCCTGATAACAGATATAAGGATATGTCCGAATTTCTCAGTGAACTTTCAAAAGCAGGTGAAAGGGTTTACGGTGACTGCTCTGACGGTACAATTAATATTGATAACGGAGTAATCTCTGAGGATATGATCGTAACCCTGAATGCAAATGATGACGTCGAAGATTACCGTGACAATGAGCTTATGCCGTCGGTATCACCTGAAATAACAGAACCAGAATGTATGCCTGAGACTGTATCGGACCCGGAAATACAGGAAGATACACAGCCGAAGGTGAAAAACTGTGCACAGAGCTCTTTGCCTGAAACAAATACACAATTACCGGAGAAAACAGTACAGCCAGATCATAATGAGCCTGCTTTGTTGCGAAATGTTTTTGTTTCCACCGATGGGGTATTCAGAAATAAGGATTATCGTAAATGCAGGGTTAAACACGGTGTTCTTGATATACCTGAAGGATACTGTGAAATAAACGAGTTTACATTTTACGGGATTGAAAGAAAGCTTATTACAAAGGTAATTGTGCCGGAAAGTATAAAAAGAATCAGCGAAGCAGCATTCAGAGGGTTTATAAATCTTAAAGAAATAAACCTTCCTGATAATATAATGATAATAAGAAGAAGTATCTTTGAAGACTGTCAGTCTCTTGAAAGTCTGGTTATACCTTTGAATGTAAGAAAAATAGAAGACTACGCTTTTAACGGATGCAAATCACTAAAAGCTGTTGATATTTACGGATATGTAACCGGAATAGGACAGAATGCATTTTTCGGCTGTGACAATATTACAGTCAGATGTAAAGAAAATTCGTTTATACATAATTATTGTATAAAGCATAATATAAAAGCCGAATTGATTTAATAAAAGGATGTGAATGGAGTTGGCTGTTGAGAGTACCGTTATGTATAAACCAAAACCGCCTCAGCCGGCAACTGTAGTAATAATCGGAAAACCTGAAGAAGCAATCTATTCAGTAAAACTAAACGGAAATCTTACGCTCGGAAGGGGAAGTAAGGTTGATATAAAATTAAATTCACCTATCGTATCAAGAGTCCACGGTCAGTTTACATGGAATGATTCTGACGGATGCTATTACTATATGGACTGCAATAGCATGAACGGAACATTTTTTAACGGCGAGCCTATGGTGAAAATGAATGAGCGCGGCTCCAGGGCTGTAAAACTCGAAGACGGGGATATACTGCGCATTACAAGGAAAAATCTTGATAACCCGCATCCCGATGCTGTAATGATTATATACAGTACAAGCTTTTCCGTAAATGACAAATGGTTCAGATGCAGAATACCTGAGAATCTGCTGAGCTTTAAAATAGGCAGAGCTGATGATTCATTGATAAAGATTGATGATATCAGAGTATCTAAAAATCATGCACTTGCTGAATTTACAGACGGTGAATGGTATATAACTGATACAGGAAGTAAAAACGGAGTTTTTGTAAACGGTGAGCAGATTACAGAAAAAACAATGATAAATGCCAGGGATGTTATACGGATAGTTGATACGACTCTTATTTTTTTCGGGAACGAAATTGTATATAATATTACTAAAGAAAACGGTGCAAGTCTCAGTATAAACATTATTGAAAAAAATGTCGGTACATTAAAGAGAAAAACTCTTTTAAGGGATATAAAGCTTGATGTTCATTCAGGTGATATGATGCTTGTACTCGGTGGTGCAGGTGCCGGAAAAACGACATTTATGAAGGCTGTACTTGGTGAGAGCAAGGCAAAGGGCAAAATACTTCTGGATGGTCAGGATTTTTATAAATTTTACAGGGTTCTCAAGTATAAAATAGGTATTGTACCACAGTTTCCTAGTATAAGAGACAGTGAAAAGGTATCGGATATTGTGACCGATGCAAGTAAAATGAATCTGAACCCTGATCTTTCTGATGAGGAAAAAGAAAAAATTATTGCTAAAGTCAGGGACACATATTCACTTAATGAGATATGGGACAGTTATTATGAAAGAATAAGCGGCGGGCAGAAAAAACGTGTAAGCATTGCAATAGCCACATTTAATAATCCAAGCTTGTTTTTTCTCGATGAGCCTGATTCCGGTCTTGACTATGCAAACAGAAAAAATGTTATGGAAGCACTTAAAACCACAGCCAACCAGAATAAGATGGTAATGGTAATTACACACGCTCCTAATGATGCAGCTGAATTATTTACAAAGGTAATGGTACTTGCCAAAGGCGGAAAGGAAAATGCGGGACATATTGCTTTCTGTGGAACGGTAGACGAAGCAAATAAATTTTTCGGAGTAGATAATTTACAGGATATCGTAGTAAAAATAAATTCGAAAAGCGAAGGCGGAGAGGGCAAAGCAGACGAATTTATTAACAAATACAATGTTTTGAGAGGTGCAAATAATGGAAACTAAAAGAACATCAAGGGTCGGGCAGATTGGCATATATGTTGCAAAGCATTTCAGAATATTTCTGCACGAAAAGGGCTGGAGCTTTATAGTTTTCGGTGTTATTATATCATGGCTTGTAGCAGCTGTTGTCGGTAATAAAATGTTTGATACATATGACAATACAAAATCCGGATTTTTTGCGATTGTTTCGGCCATAATATGGATAGGGATATTTAATTCCATACAGACAATATGCAAGGAGAGAAGCATTATAAAATATGAACACAGGACAGGACTTCATATAAGCTCGTATGTAATATCACATGTTATTTATCAGGCAGTTATATGTCTTATTCAGACAGTAGTAATGCTTGTGATATTTATGATTTATATTGGTTTTCCTGAAGACGGGCTTATTTTTTCGTCGCCTGTTCCCGAATATTTTATCACAATATTTCTTATACTGCTTGCATCTGACGTAATGGGAATAGCAATATCTTCGATTGTACGTACTCCAAATGCAGCAATGACAGTAATGCCGTTTGTTCTTATTCTTCAGCTTATCATGTCAGGAGTACTTTTTTCTCTCAGTGGTTTCTCTAAAAAGGTAGCTTTTTTCACAATAAGTAAATGGGGTATGCAGGCATTTGGAAGTATCAGTGATATGAACTCACTTCCGTTAAAAATAACACTTCAGTACCCTCAGATTAACGTTGTAAGTACAAACCCTGCATATGAAGCCACATCAGAGCATATTCTTAAAGTATGGGGTATATTTATTTTGTTCATTGCAGCATTTACGTTAATAAGCATTATTAGTCTTGAGTTTATAGATAAGGATAAATAAATTTATTTTTAAAGTAACTTACGCATATTCAGCCATACTATAAAGAAATGCAGACATATGCCCGAAGGTTCAGGATGACCGGAAAGCGCGGCCGAATCGTGCTGATTCAAAATCTCTGCCTGAACATTATATCCTCATATGCGCTGAATAGTAACTGTATAAGTTATACTGATAAAAGGATGATGATAAATGGTTGAGTCAGGCAATAAGGAAAACAACAGAAGTCTCAATATTTCTGTTTCGACCAATGTAGGAAAATATAGAAAAAATAATGAAGATAATTTTTATGTTGACGGGCATATGACAAACAATGAGGCATTTAATGACTTTACAGCAGAGTATCAAATGGATCTGTCTGAAAACAGGATATTTGCTGTATGTGACGGAATGGGCGGAGAAAGCTTTGGTGAAATAGCCTCTGAATGTGCGGTAAATGTTCTTGATAAATACAGAAAACAGATAAATTCTTCGGCTGATCTTGCGGAGCAGAAAAAAAACGTCGCAGAATATGCAACCGCGGCCAATAACGAAATATGTGATAAAATAACCGAATCGGGCGGAATAAGGGGAGGCACTACCCTTACACTTGCGTGCATTCAGAACAACATAGTTTCGATGTATTACCTTGGTGACAGCAGAATATATCTTTTAAGAGACAATGTTCTGACAAGAATTACAAGAGATCATACGGTTGCTTATCAGAAGATTGATGCTAATATTTATACGGAAGAAGAAGCAGAGAATAGTCCGGATGCGCATAAGCTTACGCTGTTCCTTGGCGTTGATATGTATAAGGCAGGAATAAAGGCAGAATATGCAGGTGCATTTACTTTAAAGAGCGGGGACAAATTCCTTTTGTGTACAGACGGCCTTACAGACATGTGCAGCAATGATGAAATAAAACAGATACTTGAGATGGACTGCCTGAATACTGCAAAGGAGCTTGTTGATTCAGCACTTGACAACACAGGAAGAGATAATGTTACATGCATTGTAATAGAAGTAGTATAACAAATAATATCTTAATAAAAATGTCCCTGACTCTGAAGAGGCAAGGGACATTTTTTTTGCCGTTTGAATTTTTAAGTTCATGTTAAAATATGGTAATAATTCTTCTAAAAAAAACTCTGCAACAAAAGAGACATACGCCTTATTGTTGCGGAGTTTTTTCGCATATAAGCGCTGAAGTATTTATATCATTTTCATAGTAGGATGTAGCCGCATTTTCGTTGTAATTATCAGTGAATGTTCTTAATGCGTTTATTCCAAGATAGATACATGATGCAAGCCCGAGAAGCGTAAGGAGAAATATTGAAATTCCTAAAATAAAATAAAAACGCGGATGTTTTTCTTCCTGTTCTGACATAAAATTTTCATATGAAGGAATGACTTTATCAGGTATCAGGGGTTCTTCGTTCGGATTCGGATTTTCCGGTTCTTTTTCATTTTGTGCCTTTGGAATTTCCTCTTTTATTTCAAGCTTGTTTATTTTTCTTGTTTCTTCGGGTATAAGGCTGTTCCCTGTTGTATTGTTGTCACATATACTTTTGTATGATATATAATCGCAGATTTCAGGCTGAAGATATATATGATGAAAATTGCGGGGTACAGATGAGTCGCTTATATTTTTTGATGAAGCTTTTGTTTTTGAAGTGGATTTTTTATCAGAATAAGCGGATACAGCAGGCTTTTTTATATCAGCATTTCCAAAATCTGCGGATTCTGAATTTGTAATAATAGCTGATTTAGTATCAGAGGTAATTAAACCTGCTTTGTCGGGATTTGATTTTACTGCCGGAATTTCAAGTGCATTTTTTTTATTGTCGGGATTTGTATTGGCTGATTTTTTTGCATGTGATGAATGTGAATCCTTATATTTATGGCGGGAATCTGATGCAGCAGCTTTATTTTCAACTGGATTCTGTAAAATTATCTTCTTTGATGCTTTATCTGATATTGTTTTTTTCTGTATTTCACGAGTATGGGAAACCTTTTTCTGAGCATCTGAATTCAAATTAAGCGGCTTATTTGAATTTTTATTTAAAGAATCGGTTTTGATAATATCTTTTTGTATATCAAATTCTTTAAGTATGGCATCAGTATCTTCTCGTTTTATATTGCCTATGTTACTTTCACTTTTTTTGTTTTCAGCATATGACAATATATCATCGAGTTCGTCGTTGTTTCTGCTAAGCAGCTTGTTTATGAAGTCATTTGTTTCTGGCATTGTTTTTCTCCCATTCTTTTTTATTTGACGAGGGGAAACGCTTTGCATGCGGAGGTAAGCAGGAATTCTGTCTGTTTACCTCAGAGATCAGCGTATCTGACCGTTGCCGGTGATAAGGTATTTTACTGATGTAAGCTCTCTGAGTCCCATCGGACCTCTTGCATGAAGCTTCTGTGTTGAAATTCCTATTTCTGCGCCAAATCCGAATTCACTTCCGTCTGTAAATCTCGTTGAAGCATTTACGTAAACCGCAGCAGCATCGATTTCATCCTGAAATTTTAATGCATTTGACAGAGTTTCGGTTACTATGCATTCTGAATGATGTGTTGTGTATTTTGAGATATGTGCTATTGCTTCATCAATACTGTCAACAACCTTTACTGCAATTTTATAATCAAGAAATTCTGTTGCATAGTCATCATCAGTCGCAAGGGTTACACATTCGCCGAGAATATCTTTTGTACGTTCACAGCCCAGAATCGTTACGCTGTGTTCATCAAGCTTTTTCTTTGCCATAGGAAGAAAATCTGCAGCTATATCCTTGTGAACTACAAGATTTTCAATGGCATTGCATACGGAAGGTCTCTGAGTCTTTGCATTGTCAGTAATACTTACAGCCATATCAAGCTGAGCTGAGCTGTCTACATATACGTGACAGTTGCCGACACCTGTCTGGATAACAGGTACTGTTGCATTTGCAACAACAGAGCTGATAAGTCCTGCACCGCCTCTTGGAATAAGTACATCAAGGTATTTGTCAAGCTTCATGAGTGCTGTTGCCGATTCTCTTGATGTATCCTCAACAAGCTGTATAACGTCTTCAGGAATTCCGACAGAGGATATAGCAGAACGCATTATATCAGTAAGACATTTGTTGGAGTTTATTGCTTCCTTTCCGCCTCTGAGTATAACGGCGTTTCCGGCTTTCATGCAAAGTGTTGCAGCGTCAACCGTTACATTCGGTCTTGATTCGAAAATTATTCCGATGCTTCCGAGCGGTACTCTTACTTTTGATATTTTTAGTCCGTTAGGACGTGTAGCACCGTAGTCTATACTTCCTACAACATCTTCCAGATCTATAAGCTTTAGTACGCAGTCAGAAATGTTTCTTATTCTGTCAGCATTGAGCATCAGTCTGTCCTGCATAACAGAAGATATGTTGTTGGCCTGAGCGTTTTCAAGGTCGAGTTTGTTCTGAGCAATGATTCTTTCAGTGTTTTCTATAAGTGCATCAGCGATTGCCTTAAGTGCAGCATTTTTTTTCTGTGTTCCGGCTGAAGCTATGTATTTTTCTGCTGCCTTGGCCTTTATTCCGAGTTGTTCAACAGTCATAGTTTATTTTCCTTTCTTTCCCTTAGCTTTGAATAATGTTCCGACCGGTTTGTTTTCAAACAGATCATAAAGCTTTTCAGGGTCGTTTCCGTTCATTATTACCATGTCTATTCCGGCGCCTGTTGCTATTTTTGCGGCATTTATCTTTGTAGCCATACCGCCGGTTCCGAGTGCTGTTCCGGCACCTCCTGCGATATTTTCTATGTATTCATTTATTTCAGTTACTTCAGGGATAAGTCTGGCATTTTCAGACGAGTGAGGATCAGAGTCGAAAAGTCCGTCAATATCTGAGAGAATAATAAGAAGATCGGCTTTTGCAAGTGTTGCAACAATAGCTGAAAGTGAATCATTTTCACCTATTTCAAGCTCCAGCTCGTCTATTGCCACTGTATCGTTTTCATTTACTATCGGGACTACGCCCATTGAAATAAGACGTTCAAATGTATTTACAACGTTCTTTTTTCTCTCTGTTCCGATAATTGTTTTTGTAAGAAGAATCTGCGCTACCGTTACTCCGTAGCTGTCAAAAAAATTGTCATACATGTACATCAGTTCACACTGGCCGACTGCGGCTGCCGCCTGTTTTGACGGTGTGTCTGACGGACGCTCTTTAAGTCCGAGCTTTCCGACTCCCAGGCCTATTGCTCCGGAAGAAACCAGAATTATTTCTTTTCCTGAATTCTGAAGATCGGCCAGTACTCTTACAAGGCCTGTCATTCTCCGTATATTAAGCTTACCTGTTTTATGGGCAAGTGTTGATGTTCCTAATTTTATTACAATACGTTTTTTTTCTGAAATGTGTGACATTTCGTATCCATTCCTTTCGGTTTCTTAAAAATTATTTTTCGGGGAATTTACAATGTTTTTGGGGAAACCGCCAAGATATGCTTTGATATTGTCGTTTACTATACCTATAAGACGTTTTCTTGTTTCAAGAGGCGCCCATGCGATATGAGGAGTAATGATGCAGTTGTCAGCATTAAGAAGCGGTGAGTCAGCAGCCATCGGCTCATTTACAAGAACATCAAGACCTGCACCTGCAATACAATGAGAGTTAAGGGCTTCTGCAAGAGCTGCTTCATCAGCGACAGGACCGCGTGATGTGTTTATTAAAACGGCACTTTTCTTCATGAGAGACAGCCGTTCTCTGTTTATTAAACCTTTTGTCTGTTCATTAAGAGGACAGTGAAATGTAAGGATATCAGCTTTTCTGAATGCATCATCAACGGACACAACCTCATACTGACAATTTTCAGGCTTTGTGCGTGTTGAAATAATTACATTCATATTAAATGCATCTGCTATTTTTGCAACAGCCTTTCCTATGCTTCCGAAGCCCACTATTGCAATAGTTTTTCCTGCAAGCTCATATGTCGGATACGGAAACATTGAAAATGTCGGTGAGGTTATCCATTTTCCGTTGCAGACATCTGTGTTATATGCAGAAATTTTGCTGTAATGCTCAAGAATAAATGCAAATACATGCTGTGCTACTGCATTTGTTGAATAACTGGCGGCATTGCATACTGTAATTCCATATTTGTCCGCTGCAGCTATGTCAATATTGTTGTAGCCTGTTGCGAAAAGCCCTATATATTTAAGCTTGGGGCATTTATGCATTATCTCTTCAGTTATACGGACCTTGTTGCACAGGACAATATCGCTGTCTTTTATTCTTTCGACAGTTTCCGAGTCATTATGCGTAAGGTCATAAAATTTTATTTCACCCAAAGAAATAATTTCCCCGGGTGAAATATCATTGTTCGACACTGTTGACCAGTCAAGAACTGTAGTTTTTAAATTTGCTTTATTCATTTGCTCCAATCTCTTTCTGTGGTTGGTTTTTATCGCCGTTATTATCGTCATTTTCCTTATTCTCTTCTTTTGCTGCTGCTTTTTTCTTTTCAGATGACATTATAATGAAAATAAGAATAATAAGAACAGCTTCAAAAATTCCGACAGTATAACGCCATATATTGCTGTCGTTAATATAGAGAAGAAGAGTAGAACCTATAGCCGCTGCTGTCAGCAGCTGATATTTAAATCCCTGTCTGTAATACTGGAAAAGGAAAAACGCTACACCAATAATGCAGAAAATAATGTGCTTAGAAAATTCCAGTGGAAAAGTGTTCATTGATTATTACCTCGATTATGTATGATTGTTTTTGGCTGAGAGACTTGTTTTGCCGTTAAATCTGCTGCAGCATGTCCGTGTAAATAAAATAAACGTTCTGCGTTTTTATCATCTGATATAGTATAACATAAATTGTCTTGAATTTCAAGGGGTATAAGGAGATTTTGCTTTATGCAGTGGTTTTTTATAGTCCTTTATACTTCATAAAATCCCTAAATAAATCAGAGAATTATTACTTGAGTGTTTTTTGTGATTTTTATACTGATTTTTTTACTGGAATTTATGTTAAATCAATTTTTCTACGTTATAATGCACATTTTTTTATGAAAAAGTTTGTTTTGTTAAGTCAGAATTTTTGTTTTTAATATGTTGTTTTTTTTTATTTTATATGATATAATATATAAAAAGGGATTAAAAAAACGTAACATACTATGCTAATTAACAAAAACTGCACAAACATTTCTTTAAAATTAAAATTCAGGTATATTATTTTAAATAGGATTTACCATATGTATCAGAGTTGCTTTGCTGCAGGTTATTTTTGTAAGTGTTGTAGGAATTATATTATGTCAGGAGGGGATTAATATTAAAAGGAAAAATTTAGGGATCACGAAGAGAATATTGTTATTGGGGTATATTACACTGCTGATACTTGTTGTTACAATGATCATAGTAAGTATGACTATTATTATAAAACATGATGTCAATGCTGTATATGATCAGACTGAAATGCTGGCAGAATCATACTCATCATCAATCGAAAATGTTGTTTCCAGGGCATATAATGAGATAGACAGAGCCGCCAAAAACAAGGAAATAGCAGAAAACTACGTGAAAATGAACCCGGAAGATCTACAGAATTATCTTATTGGCGATGATACAGGTAAAACAAAGGAATATATGTTCTATACGCTTTCCATTCTTGATGCAAACGGTGTAACATATGATGGTTATGATCTCTCTTCAAGAGAATATGTAAAAAAGGCTATTGCCGGTCAGCCTAATATTTCATCACCTGTTTTCAGTTCGAAGGATAAAATTATGACATATTATATTGCACAGAGAATGAATAACGGTATTACAGATGGTATTGCATTTGCCGGAATTGATATTTCATATTTTTATGATATCATCAAGGGTTATGAAGAGAAAAATGATTACGGAGGAATTTCATTTGTTGTTGATTCAAATGGTACATATATAGTAGACGGTGATGCAAAGAAAGTTGAGGACGAAGTAAACCCTATAGAGCTTGCAAAAACTGATAAAAAATATGAAAGCTCGGCACAGCTTATTTCACAGATGATAAAAGGCGAAAAAGGAAGAGGACGTGTAGTTTTTGAAAATGGTGTAGAGTATTACCTTTCATATAAACCTATCTCTTTTGATGACGGGTGGTCAATTGCAGTACTTATTCCAAGAGAACATGTAACCGGTCCACTGTATAGCACAATTTTTATAATGATTGGAATAGGAATAGTTGCTATGGCTATTGCAACTGTAAACTATACATATTTCTCTAAAAAGTTAGCTGCTCCTATCAATGATATGGTTAAGAGAATCAAGGACCTTGAAGCCGGTGATCTTAAAACAAGTGTTGATGTTAGGAGATATATAGCGGAAGTTGATACTTTATCAGACAGTCTTGGTAATACAATAGCTATTTTATCACAGTATGTTGATGAAATATCAGATGTGTTAAAAGAAGTATCAGACGGTAATCTGAATGTAGGGATAACCAGAGATTACAGTGGAGATTTCATACCATTGAAAAATGCAATTAACAATATTGTAAATTCACTCAATGATGTTATGGTGGAAATCAATAAGAGCAGTTCATCGGTATCAAACGGCTCGGCACATGTTGCAAGTGCATCGTTGGCACTGACGGATGGTGTTAATGCACAGAGAACGGCTATTGATGAATTAAGTGTTACTATTGAAAAGATTTCTAAAAAAGTCAACAGCAATGCTGAAAATGCAAGAATTGCAAGCGAGAACTCATCACGTCAGGCAATGCTTATTGAAAGTGGAAATGCTCAGATGAAGCAGATGATGCAGGCAATGAGAGACATCAATTCAACTTCTTCGCAGATAGCAAATATAATTAAAACGATTGATGATATTGCATTTCAGACGAATATTCTTGCCCTTAATGCAGCGGTAGAAGCTGCAAGAGCAGGCTCTACAGGAAAAGGTTTTGCAGTTGTTGCGGATGAAGTAAGAAATCTTGCAGCCAAGTCAGCAGAGGCAGCAAAGATTACAACCTCTCTTATTGAAAGTTCAATTTTAGCTATAGAAAACGGAGCGGAAATTGCTGATGAAACTGCTAAGACTCTAGAAAAAATAGTTGAAAATTCATCAGAAACTACTAAGCTCATTGAAGAAATATCTGTTGCATCTCAGGAACAGGCAAGTTCAATATCAGATGTTACCCAGGGTGTAGAACAAATTTCAGATGTTGTTCAGACAAATGCAATTGCATCTGAAGGTATATCAGCTTCCGCAGAAGAACTTTCAACTGAAGCGCAGCTTCTTAATTCACTGGTAGGCAGATTTAAAATATATATGGAACAATGATAAAAAGTAATAAATCAGCTTGTTTTATTAATTAAGATGACATAAAATAATTTATGAACAATACGCCATATTCATGCTTCCTTGCTCATAGAAATGGGTGTTTCTCCGTTGTTAATTTCTGAAAGGCCGGGTCATGAAAATATTGAAACGATTTTGAAAACATACTCCCGCCTGTATCCCAGTAAGCATAGTGTAGTAGCTGAGAAACTGTCAAAATTGATACAGCTTTAGAAATCTAGTGTGATTTTAGTACGGTTAATATAAAGTGAGTCACTCAAATGGCATATAATAGCCATTTGAGTGACTTTGTTATTTATTCACATGATAGCCAACAAGTCAAGAATTTGAACTGTATTATACTGAACTACCAACTCTGTGCGGTGTTGCGTCGGCCTAATCACTATATACTGCCTTGATTTCAATTCCGCCCTTTACTGCTACCGATATTGTTTCGTCTGTATAAGAAGTAGTTCTTCCGTTACTATTCTTGACCTCCCAGCGCACGAAAGATGCTGAATCATTCGGAACTGCGGTAACGGTTATAGGATACGCATCAAAATATCTGCCACTCCAATCATTCTCAGTCAGGGTCAGCGTATTCAGCTTTACACTTCCTTTTGCAGCGTCGTTCTGAATTTTGACTTCACTGATTGCGCTGTCAATTCCAAGATTTTGGCTAACAATTCCTGGGATTGCTTCTGAACGCTGTATATAGAAATCTCGAATCGTGTCAAAATTTCCGCCACTACTTCCTGTGTTAAAACGAGTTCTTGTATCTGTAATCGGTGTAGCCAGCGTATTGCTCATTTCATCAATCAGCGTTGTTGTTTTCTCAGGTGCAAAATTGTTGTTCGCAAGGTCCATAATGGTAATGCCAAACTGCTGTGCAAAGTTCTGATTTTTCAAGAGAGCTGTGAACATTTTACAATAACCATGCGTATTGGACGCAATGCGTTTAAACGTATCAAATGTTGCAGAAGTATTATCTGAGCCGTAAAGTCCCAGACTGTATTCCGTATCAAACATCAGCATGCGCCATTTTCCATCTGCATAAGGATTGGAAGGATCTTTCACGGATGATTTCCACAAGGCTGTATTGTTATGCGGCCAATCTTGATTATTCCAATAGATCTGCGCCGCAAAATAATCAATATAGTTCTGCACGTCCACCATATCGGTAAAATGCTGATAGTTGGAAGCAATGGACATATCATTCTTGAAGCAGAACCCATTAAATCCCGAAAGAGAATCCCATTCTCTCAAGTCCTCCGCCGAACCTTCTTCGAGCAATGTGTTTTTAATGATAACAGCATTCGATGCAGGAATTCCATAATGGTCACGAACATAATCCTTGCAGATACGCTCCGTTAATTGATATACGCCCCAGAATTCGCCATCCAGAAAAACAACGCATGCATCCGTTGCCTGACAGCCAAAGTTGCGGTCAGCAATCAATTGTTGGTTAATGGAGTCACGGAACCAAGTTTTACCGTAGTCATTTCCGCCATTTCGCAGTGCAATCGAATCAAACGACTTGATTTTCTTTCCGGTCGTCTGCTTGCGGGCCTGCCCGTCAAAAAAGTCGTAATTCAATGAACTTCCACCGTATTCACTTCGTGCAAAAACAGAAAAACTTTTTTGCGGCTGAATCCTTGTCGCGCCACCTCTGATTCGTATGCCGACAGTCTGCGCTAAAACGGACTCTCCACTATCAAACACCTCAATACAGGCCTCACGCTCCCATTCTTTGCCCGTCTGGGTATAGTTGGTTTCTAAATAATCTTTTTTCACGATGTTGCCGTCTTTATCAATGTATACGCCATCTTTTTCCTTGTATTCCTTTGATGCATATACATTACCCTTAACATAAATTCCGATTTCATCGTCGAAAAGATTCTTTTGATCAGTAACCAGTGAAATAACCTTCATCGTCTTAAAATACGAAGCACTTGTTTTGCCAACAAAATATGTTTTGGTAATCGGCTTACTGACATTTCCCGCTGCATCAACCGCTACTGCACGAATCACTGATGCTTTCATGACATTGTTTTTCGGCGGATTTACCGTAAGAACTGAAATATCCGTGCGAGCAGAAAGGACATTCGGGGAATCAGTCCTATCCTGAACTGTAATGGAACCTGTATACTGTTTCGAATCAGATGAATCTGGAGAAGGAACACTTCCATCTGTAGTATAAAAGATTTCGCTGTCCTTTGATGCTGTCAATGTCAGCTGAAAAGCGCTGTCATAGAATCCGCTCTCTGCAGAAAATTCAGGGCACATAACCGCATTCTTATTTTGGGGAGCTGTATTTTGAGAGCTTGGTGTTCCCGTAAGTACGAAAAAATCAGAACTTCCGTCAGGATATTGACCATAACTTTCATTATCGAGGAGTCCAGGGAATGAAAGTTCCTTGATGGTTTCTCCAGTCGGAGCAGTCAGATAGACCGTTTCTCCCGAGGCAGACAATTTGAAAGGAGCATGATATTCCGAATCGCTTACTTCGTATGTATCGTCACACAGCACAAGCAAAAAGCCATGTGATTTCAGCTTTGTCCCACTTGGAAATGTGAATTTATAACGATTCTTATTGCCATCCGATAATCCGATGCCGCTCAAATCCATTTCCGAACTGCCTGCATTATAGAGTTCAATCCAGTCTGGTGATGCCCCGCTGCTATCTGTCAAAACGCCTGCATTTGCCGCACAGATTTCATTAATTTGCAAATCTGCAAATTTTTGATTTGTATTGGGATACAGCAGCAAATTCTTCATAAGCACCAAATCCAATACATCAAGTCGCCCATTCCCATCTAAATCGGACTGTTCCCAATCCGGCAAAGTATTTGTACCACAAAGCAGCCAATTCTGCAAAGATACTGCATCTGCTACTGAAAACATACCGTTCTCTGATACTGAAGAAACTGAACTTTGCGTGATCGGTAACAGCATGGCACATGCCGCAACAGCAAGCGCACGTGTTTCAAAATTCTTTTTCATGTTGTCAACCCTCATTTCAAATAGATTTTCTTGCAATAATTATACCC
>JAEWXO010000074.1 GCA_023458875.1 Bacillota bacterium
CGCTCAACCTCATACTCATTCATATCTGTTTTCTGACGGCCAATAGTTGCTGTATATCGTAATTCAGTTACAAATAGCTTTTCGTTAATATGATTAATTGCCTTTGAAATAAGCTCTTCACTTTTAAATTCAACTGTATAGGCATATTTATGATTGATATATCCCCAAAGAGCCTGGAATTCTTTCTTATAGAAATTATCATTAAGCGGATTATCATTGATTTTAGTGTCGTGACCATTAGAAATCATATTATCAAGAACCCGGTCATCAAATACCCCTTGAATAAGAGTATGAACACCATCTGATATATCCCTTATTTCTTCCGGCAACGGAGCAAGGCAATTATTTTCAAGATCAGCACGATATGCATCTGTTACATTGTCGTTATCGTCAATATAATCATTTTTTAGTAAATACTTATATATCTGTTTTGCTTGTTTTCCGTCAATTACTATAGGATTGTCTCCAATGTGTACTGTCTTACCCTCAAAATATTCCATTGCAGCCTTTGACGGTCTATCATAGAGAACAGATTTAATATCAGACTGTAAGTCAGAAACAAAAGTCCTATAGCTTTCGCTTGCAATTACAGTAAGCATATTAATATCATGAACAGCGGCACCGCAGTTTTCAAAATCCATACGATTTCCGTCCTGATTAACGCAAAGTCTGAGTCCACGACCTACCTCTTGTCTTTTCATTGTCTGACTGTCAGAATGCTTCAAGGTGCAGATTTGGAAGACATTAGGATTATCCCAACCTTCTCGTAAAGCTGAGTGTGAAAAAATAAATCTTGTTGGTTCCTCAAATGATAATAAACGCTCCTTATTCTTTAAAATAAGGTCATAAGCTGAAATATCATCAGAAAACTCAACGCCACGCTTCAACTTACTGTTAATGCTTTGTCCTGTCTTTTTATCAATACTAAAATACCCTTTATGAATAGCTGAAGCATCTGAACAGTATTGTTTAAGATACTTCTGATAGGGTGTATCAAAGAGTGTTGTATATTCATTCAGCGCATTAATATATTCCTGCTCAAAAATTTCACCATATTCGCCAAGGACTTCATCTCCGTTCTCATTGTAACTGCGATATTTTGCAACCTCATCAATAAAGAACAAAGAGAGTGTTTTTATACCCATGTTAAAGAGCTTTTCTTCTTTTTCAAAATGGGACATTATAGTTTCCCTTATCTGAATTCGACGCATATCCTTTTCTGAAACATCACCAGTAACTTCACTTGCACGAATTATTTCACCATTTGCAAACGTTACTGTAGCATCAACAGGACTAACGTCCGTTATTGTGTAGCCATTTTTATATTGTTCCATTTCATGTGAAATATAATAAAGGTTGTCGCCAACACCAAGAACTCGAATCTCTCTGTTAATTGACTTGTTATAGCTTATTTCCAACTCAATACGAGCCATAGGAGGTTTTTTAGGATTTATAACAATCTTTTCAAGAAAAAGATAACTGTCAGTTCCTCTAAAATTCTTGACTTCAAAGCCTTTTACTTCAATTTTCTTTACAAGCCGTTTATTGAATGCTTCAAGGGCATCAAGAACATAAATAAGATTATTCTGTTTTGCATGTGTCGCTGAATAATTCAAGCTAAACAACGGATTAAAGTTTTTAAGGGCTTTTTGTGTAACTTCACCGCCCATTTTTTGTGGTTCATCAAGAATAATAATCGGATTGTTAGCCTTAATAACATCAATAGGTCTGCGGGAATTAAATTCATCACGTTTTGAATATATAATACGTGATTCTTTACTTTTACCATCTTCTTTTAATGAAGAGGCAAATGCCTGTGTATTTATTATCATTACATTGATACCGCTGTTGCTTGAAAAACTGTCAAGTTGGTTTAAATTAGAGCTGTTATATATAAAGAAACGCGCTTTCTTCCCGTAATGCTCCATAAAATGATCCACGGTGATTTCAAAGCTCTTTTTAACGCCCTCACGAATAGCAATGCTCGGTACAACTACAATAAACTTGCTCCAGCCATAACGTTTATTAAGTTCAAACATAGTTTTTATGTAAACATATGTTTTACCTGTACCTGTCTCCATTTCAATATCAAGGCTGCATCTTCCCAAGTTATTAACAAGTGAAGATGAAAGCTTAATATTGTTTTCAGTCTGGAGTTTATGTATATTTTTCAGTATCTGTTCATCTGTAAGCTCAACGGTTTCATTTTTATATCCTGTATCATCGTCATACATTTCATCTTTGCTGTCTCCGTCAATCGTAAGCTGTACATTACTCGGTTTTTCACGTTTTCCAAGGTCACGGATATAGCTTAGTTTATCCTGAAAACCTTTTCTATAAGGCACTGCGTGAGATTGCCAATGAAAAAAATCCCGATAAGCTACTTGCACTTGTGCTTGAAACGGGCAGAGTAAACCTCAAATGTATGGAGATGCTTGACGCCGCAAACACAAACGCTTATGGAAATCCTGTGCCTACAAAAGTACCACTAACAATTGAAAAGGGGCCTTTTATCGTTGTAAGCGGACACGATATGCACGATATGAAGCTGCTATTGGAGCAGACGGCTGGCAAGGGAATAAACATCTACACTCATAGTGAAATGCTGCCTGCACACGGATATCCCGAGCTGAAAAAGTATCCTCACCTTAAAGGAAATTTTGGTACTGGTTGGCAAAATCAGCAGTCGGAGTTTCATAATATTCCTGCACCGATTTTGTTCACGACAAACTGCATTATGCCTGTGCGTGAGAGCTACCGTGACAGGGTATTCACCACATCTGTTGTATCTTATCCCGAGCTTGTTCATATCGGAGATGACAAGGATTTTGCTCCCATAATAAAAAAAGCAATTGAATGTGGCGGTTACGATGAAGACAAGAATATGACGGGAGTGAACGGCGGAGATACAGTTATAACAGGATTTGCACACAACGCTGTTCTCTCAAATGCCGAGAAAATTGTTCAACTTGTCAAGGACGGAAAAATCAAGCACTTCTTTCTTGTCGGTGGCTGTGACGGAGCGTCATCTAGCAGAAGTTACTATACCGACTTTGCAAAGCTGACTCACCCAGATACAATTATTCTCACGCTTGCCTGCGGAAAATACAGAATCAACGACCTTGATTTAGGCGAGATTGAGGGCATACCGAGAATTCTCGACTGCAGACAGTGCAACGACGCATATTCAGCAATAAAAATTGCCCTTGCTCTTGCAGATGCGTTCAAGTGCGGAGTGAATGTGCTTCCGCTTACACTTGTTCTTTCGTGGTATGAGCAAAAGGCAGTATGTATTTTGCTTTCACTTTTGTATCTTGGAATAAAGAATATCTACCTCGGCCCAACAATTCCTGCGTTTGTGTCACCGAACGTATTGAAAACTCTGGTTGAAGATTATAACATCACTCCAATTGATACTCCCGAAAATGACTTGAAGAAAATTTTAAAAGCATAAATCATAATGAAAAGAGCATATAAACAACGATTTTCAATGTTGTTTATATGCTCTTTGTTATTAAATCTTTTCCATAGTATTATACCTTAAATTTCGTCAAAACACCCTTGTCCATTTCACAAACAGTATCACAAAGAACTTCAATATCCTCAGCTGAATGAGAGCATATTAGTATTGTTTTCCCATTATCCTTGAGCGACATCAGATACTTTCTCATATCCCTTACGCCGTCTTTATCCAAACCGTTCATAGGCTCGTCAAGTATGAGCAAATCTGGATTTTCCATAATGGCTTGAGCAAGCCCTAAACGTTGACGCATACCAAGACTATATTTTCTGACGTGTCTTTTTAGGTTTGGGTCAAGTCCGACCTGTTCCATAGCTTGAATAATTTCATTTTTACTGATTTTATTGTTTAGTCCTGCAAGCAGTTTAAGATTTTTGTATCCCGAATAATAAGGGATAAACCCTGGTGTTTCAATAATAATACCCATATTTTTAGGAAAATCAACATCTTTTCCGACTTGTTTCCCATCAACAGTAATATCTCCGCTTGTTGGCTTTATAAATCCACAAATGCACTTCATCAGCATAGTTTTACCACTACCATTACGTCCTATCAATCCATGAATTTTTCCTTTTTCAAAGCTAATGTTGACATTATTCAAAATATCGGTTTTTCCAAGCGTCAGACTTATATTTTTTATATCAATTATATTTTCCATTATCATTCCACCTGTTCTATGTTTATAAATTCAAGTCGTTTGACAGCTATGCTGTTGAGTATCGTCATAACTACAATTGCTATGCCAAAATACAGATAGGAAAACCATATTGGAAAATTCGGTTCACTTAGAATTTCGTCATAGTGTAGCCAGACAATTGTATTCGCCATAGGAAACCACCACATCATTTCAGCTTTAAGTGAGCAAGTTACAACTCCAGCCGCAACAATAAAAATTGCGGCAAACAAGCCGAATGACTGAATGTGAATAAGCTTGAAAAAATAAATTATCATGGCAAGCAAGAACATATAAGCCGCCATAAGTGTAACTGTCTGTATGATTACTGTGATTAATGGTATCTGATTATATAGATTTGACGGCAGCAGTTGAGATGTGAAACTTCCCGCTTCATTAGGAAACATTGCCTCATATTTTGTAATAACATTACTCCAGACGCCTGTGAACTCACCCTTTGATATAAGGATACTTCCAATTAAAATGACAAATAAAAAACTGAAAATTGCATAAATCAGAAAAATAATCTGTCCAACAAACCAATTCCATCTGCCTGTACGCTGAACAAAAAACAGTGTGTTTCCGGTCATTTTGGGATAATCACTCACAAGCACCATAAAGACACATGGCATCAGCATAACAAGCATACCCGAGTTTCCGATTGCAGCAAATGGTTCCAGCATATCAAGCGAAAGTCCGATTTTATCAGCTCGTTCGAGCAACGGCTCAATCGCAAGCGTTCGCATAAATATGAGCAGAACTCCGATAATTATGATTCTCGGATTTGTAATCCACTTAACATACTCACTTTGTGCAACAGAGAATACACATTTTATATTTTTATTCACCACTGTCAAGCCTCCTTGCACATATTATCAGATAAAATGCTAAAGCGGCAAAAACAATAAATCCGCTGTAAATCAGCACAAGTTTTTTATCATCTCCATACTCTGAAAGATAAGAAAGTGCGTCGGGATTGACAATTGAACTGATTTTCAGAAGCTTTGTATCAGTATTTTCAATATCCGAAATTGCCTGCGATTGCAGTTTAATACAAGTCTGATTGATGGCATATTTAAGAAAGAATGGGATGCACATAACAAGGTATTTATTGCGAATGATACTTGTCATCATAATGACAGGAGCAACACAAACCACCCCATAAAGAAACATATCACCAAGCTTTTCAAGAACAATGATAGCATATCCGCTTTGCAAAATACTCGGATACTGATAACTTAACCCCTCCTCGTACATCGTTTTTAAACTTTCTTCATACTCATTAATATTGGGAAATAAGGCATATTCAGTCAGTGTAAATAAACCAAATCCAAGCATAACCGCCAGTCCGCCGCAAAGACAAGCTGTCACAAACCGTGAGGTGTGGTAGCATAGTTTTGATGAGCGGAAAATTTCAAATCGTACGGATTTTGCTTCGTATTCATCACAAACAAGAGGGACAAACGCAAACGCTGAAATAATTGGAATAAACATGGAAAGCCAACTCCCTGCACCCTTTCGCATAACTTCAAAGGAGCAGAAGCTTGTATCACTTAGCATAAATTCTCTATCAAAGTTTAATAATGAGGCTATTGCTGAATATTTGTTTCCGTTTCCAAAATCCTCATATATGTTTGCAGAAAAGCAAAGAATTGCCGTGAAAAGTACACAAATATAAAAGCCATAGCCTGTAATTATCTTGTGAAAATTCATTTTTATGTTTCTAATTATCATTTTAGTAGCCTCAATCACTTGATGTTGTATAGTATCTGAAATTTTCCCCGTTAACTGCGTCAACATAACAAACATATATTAATTTATCGTTTGGATTGTAAAGTGTAAATTTCCATGCGGGTGAAACTTCTTGCTTATAATCCTCTGGTTCTATATCTGATGATTCAGGATTTTTTGCTGTATAAATTAGTTCTACTTTCTGAACATCGAATTTAACGCTATCAGTAAGGTTATTGCTCATAATTTCTGTTGCTGATTGAAATGAAATTATTTTATCGTATACTTTTTCATCACTTATAACTTGTGAACGATATATTCCATATGCAGAATCAACATCATCACTTTTAATCATTGTTCCTTGCCCAATTACAAAATCATACTCATCAAATGAAGAATACATTTTCCCAGAAACGATATAATCGAATGGGATATTATTGTAATTTTTTGTTGTTGTGAAACTATATCCATATGTATCGTCATCTATTTGTAAAACATCAACAGACACTACACACATATTTATTGGTAATTTCCCTGCATTTGGTAATATATTAATATAATCTTCAAAAAAGTTGGTTGCTTCATTTATAGGCATCTCTTTATCTAAAAGCTTAAAGCTTTCTGTACTGTTAGGAGAGTACGTTCCAACACACGGAAAATAGTTCTTCGGTTCAAAAGATTCAAGGAAAACTGGTTCATCCACAAAAGAGGCTATTATTCCTTTGTTAAATCTTGATAAGTCATTACATATTGGACTGGTAAATTCCGCTAAACAAGGCGTTTCTATTCCATTTTCTCCATTCCAACTTTCATCATATAAAAAATAAAGTACATCCTCATTATCAGAAATTATATCGTTATATCTATCTTTTACCTTATTAAGATCTTGAATTATATTTCCGTCATCATCATATTCTATATCTGAATTTTCACCATAATACATCAGATAATTATTATCTAATGTATGATTAGGAAATAAATAAGTACATGTATCAATAAAATCATTATAAAAATCCTCATTTGATTGTCTTGGACTAAAGCTTAATACGAAATCACTTAATTCATCAATATTTTTAGGAATTTCAACAACAAAATCTTCCGAAGCAGAAAAATTCGATTGTTCATTTATCATTTTAGATGCATCTTCGGTGTTTATAGAAATACTACTAATAGATACTTTATTCTCTGCTTTGACTTCACTATCACTGTTTTTACATCCGGTAAATAACATAATTAACATTGTGAATAATAATATATATGATGTTTTTTTCATAAGTCCTCCTAATTAAGCAATAGTATTTAACAAATCACTTACTAATTTAAAGATTAGTAGGTGATTTTAGCTATCTAAGTCTTATTTGTTATTGATTGTTAATTGTGCCACTTGCGTTAAATGTATTGTTTGTTGTTGATGTATAACCAGTAAATTTATAATCCACATGATAAATTGTTCCAGATACACTTGGACTGCAATCTACGTAAGAACCAGTGTTAGATAATGTCTTTTGACTCATTGAATAATTTGTACAGTTTATTCTTATAGAACCATTTCCGCCGTTAACTGAATTACTTATAGAATTACAGTATGAACGGGTTCCGCGAGTTGAATATGCTAATTGACAAGTTGTTGAAATTCCAGTGCTACCTGGAGCTCCAGCTACATTTACATGTCTTACACTCCAAGAACCACTTGTATCATATGCACTCGCACTCATACCGCCCATTCCAACAGCCATAGTTGCGGTTGCTAATAAAGCAGCCATTGTTCTTTTAAAAGTATTTTTCATTTGTAAGTCCTTTCCGATTGATTTTATCAACCATAAAAATATTTATCTTGCGCATTTTATTTGTATAAAATGCGTTTGATACCTCAATGCCGATTACTTATTCAAGATTTTTGCTGCTTTGGATTCATCTGGCTGATATGAACCCCATACTGAAGCTGCTCCGCATGACTTAACAGCCATTGCCCTTGCAATTTTTGCTACAGCATTTGCAATCATTTCTTTAACTTTCATGATACCCCTCCTTTTGCAAATATATTTCAATAATAATCATTAACGCCACTACAAGTAATGTTAATGCAATTACTGTCCAATAATAGTTATTCAGCGATTTTAGTACAATAGATATAACAGTTAAGCTTGAATATATAATAATAGATATTCTTTTACATACAATCTTCTTTGGTGCTGTTAAAGGCTTATGCTTATTATTAACAGGAGAAAATATAGTTACAATAATTAACCCTATAATCAATAATCCCTCAACAAGGCTTAATGGTAATTTTACGATGAAATTACCGGCAAAAAGTACACAAAGATATGAAATTGCTAATGCTAAATTACACTTAAAATAACTTTCTGCATGATATCCCCCTGTGAATTGTCTTAATAAAATAAAACAAAACAAAAAGCATAACCCAGATATAACATTGTTGAATATCAGACTTAATATAAGTATAATAATAATGTTCAATAAAGAGGATATCGTAATTTCAATGCCATATTTATAAACTTCAATTTCATCTTCTGTAATATTTGCATTTGCTTTTACGAAAGATAAAAGCTGCTGTGTAAGTAGGTTTATCATTTAATTCACTCACTTGTTTTAAAATCTATTTTTATTATAACATTTGGAATGATTATGTCAATATTTCTGGGAAGAACAGCAATATCTTGGGACGAACAACAAAAAACTCGTTGATATAATAAGAATATCAGCGAGCTTTAAATTTATATATCATGTTTCCTGTATAAAGTCATCGTGTTATAGAACATGTTATCTTCTATGTAAAAATCATAATGTCCATTATACTTCTTTATAATATTTTTTATTATCTTTGTACCAAATCCATGTTTCAAAGAGTTTTCTTTCAACGAAATCAGATTATTGTCCCTATCTTTTTCTATTGATGACAATGTATTTTTTATCGTAATATCTACCTTATCGTTATCAGTTTTTATCTGTACATCAATATAAGTGTCAGATTGACATTTACAGCATGCCTCTATTGCATTATCAAGGAGATTCCCCAATAAACTGCACCAATCAATATCATCTATTCCAAAAAAATCCTTTGATATGCTGGACATTACTTTTATTCCATTTTTTCTTGCAAAAGATAGCTTTGAATTTAGTACAGCATTAATAATATCATTTCCCGTATCAACAGGTATATCAACTAAGTCATTATCTGCAATGACAGCAGAAAGATGCTTTTGCATTTCTAAATACTGAGCATTATTTAGAAGCGTCATAAGAACATTATAATGCTGTTTTACATCATGACGTATACAATGAATTTCCTCATATTGACTTTGAAGATTTGCAGCATAAAGTTTTTGATATTCATTTTGCTGTTTTAATGTGCGATTTTCTGATTCAGTGATGTTTGCTTTACTTAATTTATTGACCATAAAAAAACAGACAATATTAATAATCGCCATGCCTGCTTTAGCAGCAAGCAAATACAATGTATCTTTTTCAGACAGTTCATTGTGTATTTGAACCATATGAATTAATATAAACGCAATTATTGATATACCCAAAACTGAAAAAATCAAAAACCATTCTGAAAATTTTAATGTCATTGATTTCTTTGTAGTTATTTTCAGAATTATTTGATAAACATATGTCACAGTTATTTGTACAAGTACTATCATTATAAAGCGATAAATATTTCTGCTGTTATAAATACTTTCCAGGTTGCTATCTGTTACTGTGGTTAACGTAGCTGCAACAATTGTATTTACCATAATAATACACGCAAAAGGTAAAATAGAAGCGACGGCTTTTTTTAATATACTCCCATCTAAAAACACAAGTGTAAACACGAATACCGCAACAGGATAAATTAGACCAATAACCCCTTCAAAAAATGTGAGACTATTTATTATCGTTACCAGCACAACGTGCCCCAAAATGCCGACTAAAAAAATAATTTTATTTTTTTGATTTTTAATATTAAAATCTAAAAAAGCACAAACGAAATGAAAGATAATACATCCTTCGTATACATTTACCAGCAACTCAAATACATTCCAAATTGCATCTTTCATCTTAACGACCTCAAATATAAAGTATATTGTTCGTTTAAAGTTTTTTTATATGAACGCCCTATAGAAATTATTGAATTATCTTTCAACTTAATCTCTTCATTTGGATAATCAATAAAGCTTATGTTTCTCATATTTACTAAACAGCGATTATGCACTCTTATAAAATCATAAGTAATATATTTATCTGCTGTTTCAATAAGTTTTCCCCTTACTCGTATCTCTGATTTTAGTAAATGATACACCAAATAATTCTTTTCGCTTGATATGTAAAATATATCTCTTATACAAATCCTTTTCTTTTCTGAATAAGCCAATTCAAGAATTATCATTTCATTTTGTTTAATATGACGGAATAATTTCTTTACTACATTTTTTAATTGAATTTCAAGATGTTCAGATGGATATTTTCTTATAAAATGGAATGGCTGAAAATCCAATGCACTAAATACAAGCTCACTTTCAGTGGTTACAAAAATAATAAAAGTTGTAAATGATATTTCTCTTAATGCTGCGGCAATTTCAAACCCATTAATTTCAGGCATTCTTATGTCGAGAAAAATTGCATCATATTCATTTTCAGAATATTTGTCTAGTAATTTATATCCAGAAGCAAAAGTATCAACTTGTTCACAACATAAATTATTAGTTTGTAATTCTCGTAAAATTAAATTCTTTAATAGGTCTAATGTAATTTTATCATCATCGCAAATAGCAATTCTCATACTATCACCGTCCTTATTGTATATTTTACCACAGAATAATATATTTTTCAATGATAAGCAAGATATTTTACAGCCGGATTCTCATTATCGTGGGAATTCGGCTGTTTCTATGTCCTGCCTTATAGAGAGCAACACTTCATAGCAAGTTGTACAAAGATAGAATGTCTAAATTGTATAATTGGCAGAATTTCAAAAAAGTTTTTCAAAACCACCGTAAAAAACAGCTTTTTTTGTCCTATTAAGTGAAGGGCATTATTCTGCACAGTGAAAAGATAAGGTAAGAACTGAGCAAAACCGTGAGGTCAAAGGGGATCATGATATACGCACCTCGTCCCGTGTCCGCTTGGACATAAAAATTGCAGGCTCCAGCCTGCAACGGTTTGCGGTCTGTGACCGCTTTTAAAGGGGGTGCAGAGGAAAGCTGCCACACTCGGTCTATTTTCGCAAAAATAGTCCTAGTGTGTTAGAACTATTCCGCAGAATAGAGGTGTCGCTTCGCTCCCATTACTTCAATCAAAGGAGGACTTCATATCAGCTACGCAATAATCAGAAATGAAAACCACAAGGTAAATGCCGTACCTCTGTTGGAACGTCATAATGAAAGGCACAACAAAAATTACAGCAACAAGGATATTGACCTTTCTCGCTCACATCTGAATTACCACTTAAAACAAATTCAAGCAGAGTCATATCTCAAAGAATTTGAAAGGATACGCACTAGGCAGAATTTAAAAGGAAACCTACGTCTGCACGGTGAAAAGCAAAGCACCATTCTCTGCGAATTCATAATCACCTCCGACAATGAATTTTTTGACAGGCTTGGTGCGGATAAAACAAAACGGTTCTTTGAACAGGCATATGATTTTGTGACTGCAAAGGTTGGCGGTGAGCAGTATGTGGTGTCCGCTGTGGTTCATATGGACGAAGCCACCCCGCATATGCACATTTCTTTTATTCCCGTAATCAACGGCAAGGATAGAAAGGGGCAACCTTGTAAGCGTATTAACTGTTCCGAGTTTTGGAAAGGCAGAGACAGCTATTCTCAATTGCAGGATGAATACTTTGATTATATGACTAACACTTGCGGTTATGCTCTTGAACGTGGGCAGAAAGGAAGTACAGCTGAGCATTTATCCGTTGCAGAATTTAAGTTAAAAAAGACGGAAGAACAGCTTAACGAAGTGTCGGAGCAGCTTTCGGAAATTGGAGTTATCGAGGATATTAAGCCAAAAGGACTTCCTCTGAATACGGTTGCCTTAAAAAAGGCAGATTACGAAACGCTCTCCGCTGCTGCAAAGGGTTATGTTACCGCTAAAACCGCTGAAGAAGAAAATATTACACTCAAAACTGAGTGCCAAAATTTACAGACAGAAAATGAAATTCTAAAAAAAGAGAACAACATAATTTTGGGACAGCTCCACGATATTGATTACCGATATAGTCAGTATTATGCGGAAACAGCAGATGAGCGTGAATTGTTGGAGGAGAACCAAAAGCTGAAATCCGAGAACGGCAACATTTCCAATCAGGTACATACTTTATCTGCTGAAATACTGGCTTTGAAAAATGATGTTGAAAAATCCGCATCAACTATTTCTGAAAAGGAAATTAAAATTCAGCAGCTTAATACCGAGCTTACCGAGAAAAATACACTACTCCAAACCTTGCAGAAAAAATTTGACAGGGTTATAGAATTCCTTAAACTAAAAAATTTGAAAGAGGAATGGGAGAAATTTATTAAGCACGTCACACAACATAAATCACGATAACAGGAGGTTATACATGAAAAGAATTATGATTAACGAAAACAAGGTAAAGGTCACAATACATATTCCCGATGATGTTTCGGAAACGGTCAGACAGCAGAAAATTAACCGTTTGTATGATATTCTGAAACCAAAAATCATTATGGAATGCAAAGAAAAAGTGGCATAAAAATATATGCCACTTTCACGCTTTACCACTTGAAATTAAAAGCCGATTATGATATACTATTACATATAGAACAACGCATTATCGGCTCACTTTTTTGGAGGCTGATAATAATGCAAAAAACTTTTGCATCAACAAAAATCACAGCAATATATGTTCGCCGTTCGGTAAGCGACAAGGACAAGGGCAACAATTCCTTATCCATTGACGCACAGAAAGCGGAGTGCATGAGATATTTTGAGAACGGAGGTAAGGTTAAGAAAGACAGCTACAGGATTTATTGTGATGATGGTAAGAGTGGCAAGGATATTGCTCACCGTCCTGCTTTTCAGCAGATGATGTCAGACGCAAAGGACGGTTTACTTGACAGAATAATCGTGAAAAAGTATGACCGTTTCAGCCGTAATATGCGGGAATATCTCAACATTACAGACGAGCTTGATAAAATGGGAATAGGCGTTATTTCACTTTCCGAGCCGTTTAACACCTCAACCAAAGAGGGACGAATGATGAGGAATAACCTGCTGAATTTTGCGGAATTTGAGCGTGAAACCATTGCGGCAAGAGTTGCGGACGCTTATGCTACCCGTGCGGTAGAAACAGGGTTTTATCAGGGCGGAAAGAAATACTACGGCTTTGAATCGGAAAGACGAACCATAAACGGTAAAACAGGCTCGGTGCTTGTTCCGTCTGACAGGGCAAACGTCATTCAGATTGCCTATGAAATGTATAAAGAGCCGTCTGTTTCGCTGAAGGACGTTATCGACTATTTTCGTGAAAACGGAATTGAAACCTCGTCAAAATCCTATAACAGCAAACGTGAAGTATCGGTTATGGACAGGTCGCATTTGAGCAAGCTGCTTGACAGTCCTTTGTATGTTCGTGCCGATATTGAGGTGTACAAATTTCTTTCCGCAAAGGGTTACCGTATGATTGATGATGTGGAAGCCTATGACGGTGTTCACGGCTTGTTTATGCACAAGGACGAAAACGGCGGATATTTTATCAAGGTCGGTTATCACGAGGGACTTGTAAGTGCCGAAACGTGGCTTGCGGTGCAGGATAAAAAGGAGCATAATTTTCGTATTCCAAACAACGGCAAGAGCAATAATTCATGGTTGGTGGGACTTGTGAAATGCGCTCACTGCGGTTATTCCATTCACGTTTATTACGGTTGGAATGCAAGTCATACAAAGCAGTGGCGGTATTACCGTGACACAGGGGCATACAATGCGGTGGGCTGTAAATCCAAATCACTGAAAATCCGCCCCGATTATCTGGAACAGGTGGTTTTCGATGCCATGCAGGAGCGACTTGACACGCTGACAATTATCAAGAATGAGCAGCAAAAGCCTGACAACGAAACAGAGGGCATAAAGGCTGAAATTGCTCGTGCTGACAATGAAATTCGTCAGCTTATGGATAAGCTTGCAGAGGCGGACGAGGTTTTATTTGAGTACATTCAAAAGCGTATTAAGGATTTGCACAGCAGAAAATCCGATTTGGAGGACAAGCTTGTTACACGAGAACGCAGGAAGAAAACCATTGATACCTCTCCGCTGATTGAGCCTTTGAGTCGCTGGGAAGAACTTACCGCCCAGCAAAAACACGAAGCCGCTGTTACTATTATTGATGTCATTAACATTTCCGATGATACGGGAATTGACATCAGGTTTAGTTTTTAATGAAAAATCCCCGATAGTTGCTTCTATAGGGGTAATATGTGAAAGAAATCGTTGATAGGGTGTGGGGATGGGCGTAGCTGAAAGCATAAGAACCTTAGTCTTTACACCCGCACGAATAACCTTTTTAAGAAGCTTTATATATCTGTTTTCTTTTTCATTCTCATCCGGATTTTCTAAAATCTTTCCGCCATTACGGAAGTTATGTGATTCATCAATTACGACAAGGTCATAGTTTCCCCAGTTAAGTCTGTCAAGATCAAGGCCGTTGGATGTTCCTCTTGTCCGGTTTAAATCTGTGTGATAAAGTACATCATAGCGTAGGCGGTCGGAAGCTATAGGATTATTAATGTAATTATCCTTATATGTATTCCAGTTGTTTGTAAGTTTTTTAGGGCAGAGAACAAGAACTGATTTGTTTCTGTTTTCATAATACTTTATAACCGCAAGAGAAGTAAAAGTTTTACCAAGACCTACACTGTCTGCAAGGATACAACCATTAAATTTTTCAAGTTTATTTATCCTGAATTATTCATCGTGACCTAAGAAAAATCTTCTAAGCCACACAATTACGTATTTTATAAACTTTTTCTGGTTTCACCTAAAAAGTGAAGCCAGAGTATAGAAAAAGAGCTTCAAATTTGTTATAATTGAAATCGCTAAACAACAACAAAACAAAGGAGAAGCTCTCATGTTTAATAGTATAAGCGATTTTTCATTTAAATTCAATAGTTCTGTAAAATTTAATTTCGATGGTGGAGATTTAACGTCAGATTCTGGTGGACTTCTGATAGAAGAATTTATCCATGTAACAGGTATAAAAAGGCTGTTTCAGATGTTTAAAACCAAAGATTCTGCAGTTAGATTTCACAATGATGCAGATAATCTTCATCAGGTAATTTCACAGATTTTTCTTTCATACTACAACGATA